>CAKQDL010000011.1 GCA_934229395.1 uncultured Peptococcaceae bacterium
CTGCCCATAATAAAATGCCCCCTATATAGCTGTCAGTGATTTGTTATTTCACCGTTTGCTATATAGGGAGCATATCAGCACAACGAGGAGGGCTGCTTTTTGCGTGTGGTGGTATGCTGAAAATATACCTTTATCGACAGTCTGAAACGACCACCTCACGCCTTTGAGCGCGGGGTGGTCGTTTTGGTTGGTTTAGTTTTTTTGCATCTGGGCGTATTCGTTGGCGGCTTCGTCGTCGAATTCGCTGATGTGCCATGGGGTGATGGCGCTTGTTTTGACGAACTCTAGGAAGCGTTCGGCAGAGGAGGAGAGGGTGCGGTCGGGATCGTAGCTTATGGCGATGTTGATATGAGCGCGTGGATTGGTGAGGCTGATTGGCGTGCAATATTGCTCGCACAGCTGCCAATCGGCGTCGGTGTTGATCACAGACTTATTGATGATGATAAAGCCGTGGATAGGGAGGAGCACACGCTGAATGAGCTCGCGCTCGCCTTCGAAGATGATGTTTGGCTTAAAGCCAGCCACGTCGCTTAGTACGTCAATAGGGCGGGAGATGTTTTCAGACTTTGGCAGGCACACAAAAGGCGCATCCTTAAAATCGGCAAAGTCGCGTTCTGCTTGGCTCGTGAGGGGATGGTTGCGCGGTGCTAAGACCACATACTCATCCTGCCAAAGGGAAACATGCGAAAAGCTCTTGTCCTTAAATAAATTGTCGGTCAGGCCAAAATCCAGCGTGCCGTTGCGCAGCCCAGATTTGATGCGGTCCTCAGTGGAGAGGGTGTGGCGAATGATAAGGTCGGGGTTTTGGGTGATAAAATCTGGCAGCCATCCCTTGAGATAAACGCTGTCGGTAGAAGCAATGTTGATCACGCGGCTGTGGCGCTCGCGCAACTCGTCAATTTCGGTGTGGATGTTGTCGAGCTCGCGCAAAATGTTGTTGGTATGCTCGAGAACGATTTTGCCGTAGTTGTTGAGGACGATGTTGCGCTTTTGGCGGTCAAAAAGCTGCACGCCGAGCTCGTGCTCAATGCGCGCTAGGGTGTTGCTCAAAGAGGGCTGAGAAATCATCAGCTGGCTGGCCGCCTTGGTGATGTGCTGGCATTCGGCAATGACTTTAAAATATTGCAGTTGTAGTAGTTCCATAAATCGCTCCTCGTTGTCAAGTAGTAAAATGCTATCATTTTGAAATTTGTATAAATATTTGTCAATTCATAACTTATGAGATACAGATTAATAACCTGAGTGTGATTTTTATATGCAATACAAAGTATTAGAACAATAAAATAGATTTTGGTACAATTAACTACAATAAATGGCATTAATAGGAAGAAATGGTTTTATTTATTTCATGTTTCTGCAGCAATCAAGCACTTGTATCAAATAACTTTAAAACAATGCAAATATACATTGATTGTAATGAATTGCTGGCAGAGAATCAACATATTTTTGCTCGATAATGGGTGCAATTGGACCCACTTGCAAAAATAATATGAAAGAGAAAACGCATTTCACAAGGAAACGCTGTTTGTGACGCGAGGCCCGCAATCTTAGAAAAAACAAAAAAGAAAGGATGATTATTATGTCTTCTCAAACCATGGAAAACTGCGTTGAAGAAAAAGACGTACCTATGGTCAAACTGCCAAAAGGCAAACGACTATTCTTTGTGGCAATTCTTTATCTATTATTCTGCTTCGACCTAGCAATCCGCTACGGCGTAAACGCCATCTTGCCAATGATTCGTACCGACTTGCAACTCAGCGGTACCGAAGTTGGTCTTTTAGGGAGTGCTGTTTTCTTAGGGATGGCCATTTTCGTAATGCCAATTTCCTTTATTGGTGAAAACAAATCCCAGCGTCGCGCCATCAGCCTTTGTGCTGTGCTCTGGTCTGGCGTTACCGTTATCTGCGGTATGGCTGGCAATGCTATGACCCTCATTGCTGCTCGTTTGGGTGTTGGTGCTGGTAACTCTGCATTTGCACCGCTTTCCACCGCGATGCTCACCGACTGGTTCAAAAAATCCTCTTGGGGTAAGGCTCTAGGCTTCTACAACACCGCCATGGTTATCGGTGGTGCCCTCGGGATGATTCTCTTTGCACAGCTCGCTGCAGCCTTTGGCTGGAGAGCCACCTTCTACATCATCGGGGGTATCTCCTTGGTGCTTTCCCTTCTTTCCTTGCTCCTTCCAGACAACAAAAAGCTTATGGCCGAACAAGGCGCCGAAGCTGCCAAGGAAGCAGGCGAAGAAGTTGAAGAAATCGCTCAAAAGAAGCTCAATGTTAAAGATACCGCCAAGCTCCTTCTTAGCAACAAGGCCCTTCTTACCATGTGCCTCGCTGCTGGTTTGGCTGTAATGACCCTCAATATCAGTAACACCTTCATCGCTTTCTACTATGTAGACGTAATGGGCATGGCCCAAACCACCGCTGCCAATGTTACAGCCTTGGTTACCCCATTCAGCTTGATTGCCTATCCTTTGGGTGGCGCTATTCTCGATAAATGGTACAAGAAGGACCGCCGCGCACGTATGTTCATGCCAATGATTTGCATTGCTCTTGCAGCAGTTTGCTTCGCTGGTGGCTACAAGCTTGCTAGCATTCCACTTATCATTGCTGCAAACGCCATCTACGGCATGGGCAACACCTCCTTCCACACCGCGGCTCACGAACTCGTTCCAGTTTGGTACAAGTCTGTATCCTATGGTATCTACGTACTCTTCATCCAACTCTTGGGTGCTGTAGGTCCTACCCTCGGTGGTGTGATGGTTGACGCTCTTGGCGTACAAAACGCCCTCACCTTCTCCCAAGTATTCTTTGTGATTTCCGCAGCCTTTCTCTTGATTGCTGGCGGTCTTTACACCAAGTTCTACAACAAAGCACGTGAAGAAGAAGCAGCTTCTGGCCTTTGCGTAGAAACCCACTAATTATATACAATGTTATGACACGAGCATAGCACCTGCACGCAACGGTGCAGGTTGCTATGCTTTTTCTTATCAAAAAATACACAACGGCAAATCCGCAAAAGGAGGACACAATGAGTACATACGATTTCAGCGCAAGCAAAGCGCTCACCTATTACCACGGTGGCAAAATTGTCACCGCCGACCAAACGCGTGGCGAAGACGCACAAGGCAACTATATTCCAGCCAAGGCCGTGGTTGCAGCAGACGGCAAAATTGCAGCTGTAGCCTACACCGACGAAGACGTGGCCGCCATCGAAGCAGCTCTAGAGGGTCAAGCCTACACCGACAAAGACCTTGCCGGCCAAACCATGATTCCAGCCTTTTTTGATGCCCACAGCCACCTTGCCCTCGTAGGCCAATTCCCAGACGCCTCCCCATCGGCAGGCGCCACCAGCCACGAAGCCTTGGTAGAGCTCGGCAAAAAGTACCTCGATGCCTGGGCTAGCGACCACACCTTTGATGAGGCCTACGGACCAAACGAACCAGGCGGCAAATTCTGGTTTGTCATGAGCGGCTACGACAACACTGCCTTTGTAGACGCCAGCAAAAACTACGGCGCCCCATCCTACGCCCATCCAACCAAGGACACCCTCGACAAAATTTCCACCGAGTACCCAATCATCTGCGTTCACGCCTCCAACCACCTCTGCGTGTACAACTCCCTCGCCATGAAGCTCATCGAGCAACGCCTTGTAGCCATGGACAAGGAAGCCTACGCCAACCGCGAACAAAACTGGGTCAAGGACGAAAACGGCGAGTATAACGGCATCGCCCACGAAAGCGGCTTCTTTGCAGCAGCCTTTGTAGGCTGCATCTGGTACCCACCAGCCAACCGCACACCAAATCCATCCGGCGTTCTCGCAAACGCCATGAAAATCTACGCCAGCTACGGCATCACCACCGTCCTAGACGGCAGCGGCAACGGCGCCACCCAGTTTGATCCAGTAGCCGGCATGAAAGAAGAAGAACGCATCGTCGACTTCACCGGCCTTTGCAACTACGACGATTATCAAAAAATGCTCGAAGGCAAAAACGTCGGCGAAAACCCATACAACGACAACAACTACCGCATCGGCGCCGCCAAAATCATCCTAGACGGTTCCCCACAAGGCAAGAGCGCCTGGTTTAAGCGCGACGACAACGACCCATCCGGCGGTGGCTACTACCGCGATGCCGACGAAAACCTCCTAGACAACACCCCAGGCCACGAATGGCAATGGGGCGAAGACGAAGGCAAAAAATTCACCAACGAACAAGTCACAGATATGTTCACCAACCTCGTGCGCGACGGTATGCAATTCCACGCCCACGCCAACGGCACCGCCTCCATTCAGCAGTTCATCGACTGCTACCGCCAAGCCCTTGTGAACAATGGTGTAGATTTGAACGATAAAGCAGCCGTAGAAGCCGTTCGCAACCGCGTGCGTCCAGTTGTCATCCACGCCCAAACCATCACCCCAGAGCAAATGGAAGAAGTCAAAGCCCTCGGCCTCAACCTCTCCTTCCTAAGCGACCACATCTACTACATCGGCGACTATCACCTAGCTTCCGTTTTGGGCCCAGACCGTGGCCAACGCATTAGCCCAGTGAAGGATGCCCTAGACCCAGCAATGGGCGTCAACGTCACCCTTCACCAAGACTCCCCAATCTTTCCACCAAACATGGTTTTCACCCTCTACAATGTAGCCAACCGCATCACCCGCGACGGCCAACCAATGGGCCGCGGCAGCGCAGATGGCTCAAGCGACGATTGCGCCCTCATTCGTGATTGGACCAACAAAGCCTACGACACCCGTGACTACCGCGTCAGCATCTACGACGCCATGAAATGCGTCACCCTAAACAGCGCATGGCAAAACTACGAAGAAAACGAAAAAGGCTCCATCGAAGAAGGCAAGCAAGCCAACTTCGCCATCCTAGCAATCGACATCTTCGACCCAGCCTTCCTAAACACCCCAGCCCAAGACATCCAATTTGGTCACATCGTAGAAGAAACCATCAACCGCGACAAGGTCATCTACAAAAAATAAATAATGCTCTCACCTCAAAAGGCCAGCGTTCCCCCGAGAAACGCCGGCCTTTTTTTGTATGGTAACTTCATTCTACCAAAAGGAGAAAAACAAGTAGAAGTCTTACAGATGTGAGTATCAACATCTATCGGGGGCAGAATGATACCGATGACCTCAAGGTTGATACCAATGACGCGTTGGCTTGTGAAGTAGGACGCAAAAATAGCCCCCTGCTAGCTGGTATTTGTACCGGCTGGTGGGGGCTATTTTGTTAGGCTAGGAGCCAGTTTAGGGCGTTTGTTTTTATGATGCCGTCGTAGTTCATTTCGCCAAAAACTTCGTCTAGAGTTAGAAGATATTTTGGGTTGTTGTCTTTTATTTTTCGTAGGGGGGCCAATTCGCGTTTGAGCACGTTTTCGTCGAGGGTGGTTTGCGCTACTTGATAATAGCTTGGTGTGCCGTTGTCAAAAACGACGAAATCGACTTCATCAGTGGCATCGTTTTGGCCAATATACACGTCGCTATAGCGGCGTTTTAATTCTAAATAAATCACGTTTTCCAAAATATGGCCAATGTCGCTGTCGTGGGTGCGTACAAGCAAGGAACGCATGGCCAAATCACAAACATAGTATTTGTTCATGGAGGTGAGGAGCTTCTTCCCTTTTATGTTGTAGCGGCGTGCTTTATAAAAAAGAAGGCTGTCGGTCAGGCCTCTTAGGTAGCGATCAACGGTTTTGCCGTCGATTTTCATTTTATTGGATGTCATGGTGTTGGCGATGGTCGTAGGGGAGGTGCGGTTGCCTATGTTGTGCATCAAAAAGCGTGTGATGGCTTCGAGCATATTGACATCGCTCACGCCCAAACGGCCAACAATGTCGTTGAGAAGGACGGTGTTATAAATACCGCGCAAATATTCCTGGGTTTCTTCCAGTGAGCTGCCGTAGCGTAGGGTGTAGGGGAAGGAGCCAAATCGCAGATAGCGATTGAATTTTTCATTCAAAGAGAGGGCTGAATCGCTGAGACCGCTGCAAAATTCTTTGAAGGACAAGGGCTGCATGGAAAGGGCAACGTAGCGGCCAGTCAGATAGGTGGCGAGCTCACTAGAAAGCAAGTAGCCGTTGGAACCGGTGATGTATAAATCACAGTTGTTTTTCAAAAAGAGACTATCCACGGCCTTTTCATAATGCTGCACGTGCTCTATTTCGTCTAAAAAAATGTAATTCATGCGGTCGGGCAGCAAACGCTCATTGACATAACGGTATAAGGCTTTGTAGTCGGTCAAATCTTCAAAATCGAGATTTTCAAAATTGATATTGATGATTTGCTCTGGAGAGGTGCCGTTTGCAATCAGGTGGGATTGAAAAATATCAAACAGGGTGGATTTACCACAGCGCCGCACGCCGGTGATGACTTTTATGATTTGCTGGCCTTTCCAGCGAAGGAGCCAATTTAAATAGTCTGTTCTTTCGATGTACTTCATAATAATCTCCTTTCGCTGAGCTGTTGTTGTACATTTAGCATACAATGACGCCGCTTAAATGTCAACCAATCGGAATTCATTCCGATTAGTTCGCAAAATACAAATAAAACGGAACACATTCCGATTCAATTGCATTTTTACAATAAATTGGAACGTATTCCGTTTTTTGGTCGTTTTTATGTTTGAGCTGGCAGATGAGTTGGGTCATAGTACCCATTGGGCAGTAGCTGCACCAGGAGCGTGGGCGGAAGAGGACCATGGTGAGGAAGCCTAGGACGGTGATGGCGCCACGGGGGCAAACGCGGAGGCAGCTGCCACAGGCGACGCAGTTTTTGCCAACGAGGGCGTGTTTTTTGGATAAAGCCATGTTTTTCTGCTTCTTTGTAGGGATTTGATTTGCGTACAAAAAAAGCAACCCGTGGGCTGCCTAAAGCGGACGAAGGGAATCGAACCCTCATATGCAGCTTGGGAAGCTGCCGTTCTACCACTGAACTACGCCCGCACATTTCTGTAACACGACTATGATAGCACCTGCGCGTGTGGCTGTCAAGGGCCGACGCGCGGCGGAGGAGGCGCGCGGGATGTGGTGAAAAAGTTAAAAAGGCGAACAATAGAGCGTTTATGGGGATTTTGTTTCTAGCTAGTAACTTGAATTTTACGCATAATCATATTAATATGGTAATAGATTATGAATAGGGATGTGACGAGATGAAAATAAAAAAAGGTCTTTCTGTACTTTTGAGCCTGGCCCTTTTGGGGACGGCTGTGCCTATGCTTCCCCACGAGGCAGAGGCTGCTACGGTGGCCAGCATTGACGACATTGAGCCTGGCGATAGCAAGGCGTTTATCCAGTTTTCTGGCGCCAAGGCAACGGATACATTTACCATCAAAATTACCAATGGTGGCACCGTAGTCTACAATTATACCGATACCTTTAAGGACGTGACCATGTCGGCCGATGGCCATGGCACCTTGGAGCTTGCCATGGGCAACAACAACCGCGTGGCCCAAGAGGGCGATATTGTAGAAGTGTCTATGACGGACAATGGCGTGGAAAAAACCACCACCAAAACCGTTGGCGAGGCCAAGACCCCTCATGCGCCTACAAGCTACAAGGTCACCTCAGGCAACATCACTGCAGGCGCTAATGCAAGCGTGACCTTTGAATTTGACGCGGCCTATGTGCCACACGAAAAGGATCAGCTCCTTGTGCGCCGTTTTGACGCGAGCAACGCCGAGCTCGGCAGCGCCTACTATGTGGATTTGCCAAATTCAAACAATGGCCCTGTGTCCATTAAGCTCAGCGACAGCGTTGGCACCAGCTATTACACCTTCCAATTTGTGCCTGGCGATGGTACCTCCACCACCCTAGGGACCCTCACGGTCAATGTGGTAACAGGCAGCGACACCCCAAGCAAGGGCGATGGTGGGCTTACCCCAGAACAAGAGGAGCAAATCAACAACGCCACCAAGCTGGTGTTTAGCTATACCTCCGACAAGGTGTCCTTGGGCGAATCTGTTACCCCAAGCATTCAGCTTACCGATAAATCTGGCAACAACAAGGACTACACTGGCCCAGTGACCTTCAGCTATTCTGGCGATGCCATTGTGGCTGGCTCCTTTGACGAAAACGGCCGCTTTACTGTGGGCTCTAGCCAGGATTATATTGGCACAAAAATTCAAGTGACGGCGATGGTGGGCTCATTTTCTACCACCGTTGAGCTCACTGTGCAAGCAAGCGACAAGAGCCTTTTGATTACCCCACCAACAGCCGGCAAGGGCAAGTCCCGCTCGGTCAACTTCCAATTGGCCGATGGCACCGGCAACCGTTTGCGCCTTTTGTGGCAACCTACTGTGGCCCAAGTGGTGATGAAGGGCGCTGATGGCGCGGCCAAGTTTGCAGGCACTGTGACCGACCTTTCTGCCATTACCAAAAATGGCTCCGGCAAGCTCCTTATTTCTAGCGATATTGCCACCGATGCCACCGTGACCATCATCTTCCGCGACAGCGAAGGCCATTTCTACGAAACAGCACCAAGCACCTTCACCTTTACCGAGGAGGAAGAAGAATCCATCAAGGTGGTGCTCAATATCGACAGCTACAACTACAGCGTCAATGGCGTGGACAAAACCAACGATACCAAGCCAGTGATTAGTGATAGCCGCACCTTTATCCCATTCCGCCTC
This sequence comes from uncultured Peptococcaceae bacterium, assembly GCA_934229395.1. GTDB lineage: Bacteria > Bacillota > Peptococcia > Peptococcales > Peptococcaceae > UMGS1590. The sequence continues at coordinate 8,636 of CAKQDL010000011.1, forward strand.
ATGGCCGAAGTCTTGGGCGGCGATGTGAAATACAACAATGATGAGCAATCCATCACCACCGTGTACAACGGCACCACCATCGTCATGAAGGTGGGCAGCAAAAACTACACCATCAACGGTGTTAACTACACCATGGACGTAGCGCCATACATTAACTCAGACAACCGCACCATGGTACCGCTGCGCGTTCTCGCAGAAAGCTTTGGCTGCACCGTTACCCCTCAGTACTCCTCAGCCGGCACCACCACAAGCGTTGTATTTGAAAAATAAGGCAAAGAGTGCGCCTTTCTCGCATGGAGAGGGCGCTCAGACTGTCGATAAAGGTATATTTTCACCATAGGCGTGTATGCATTTGTGAAGCCTTCCCCCTTGAGGGGGAAGGTGGGTTTTCTGGAGCAGGGCGGAAGAGAACTCGGATGAGGGTGTATTTTCACCGCACTTTACTGGTAAATCGATCATTCGCGCTCCGCTCATACCCCCTCATCCGTCGGCTACGCCGCCACCTTCCCCCCAGGTGGGGAAGGCTCATGTTATTCACCAAATCTTTCTATTCACATACACGTTTTAGGTTTTTCTACAGGCTGACGTTTTTTCTAAAAAACGAGCTTTTTCTACACGCTGAGCGCCTTTCTCGCAAGGAGAGGGGCGCTTCTTTGTTCACGCCGTTTTCTTGCAATGCGTGGGCGTGTGGGATAAAATAAAGGGTGTATCATCACTACAAAAGGGAGGCAAGCGATGTTTAATCTGCAAACATTTTTTATTTTTGTTTTGTATGCCGCCATCTTATACTTTGGAAGAAAAATAGAGCTCAATTTGGTTGCGCGCGTGAACCCTCGCCCAGGGCTGCTTTTGCCCTTGGTGGCGTGGCTCGTGGCCGGCTTTTTGAGCGTCAAAAACTTTATTATAGCCTTTGAAGTCACCTTTAGCCTCATGGCCTTTTTGGCCTCCTTGGCCCTCTTTGTATTTTACGCCGTGCCGGCCATGTATTTCAGCATTCTCTATGCCAACGGCCGCAAGGAAGTGCGCGAGCGTCAGCTGGCCCGCTCCAAGCGCGTGCGCCAGGCCCGCACCCAGCAGCGTGTGCACACCAATCTCCAAAGCCGCTACGATGGCCAAGTCGTAAAGCAGGAGCCCATTGTCTACACGCCCCAAAAGGGCAGCAGGCCACGTCCAAAGGTCAATCCACAGGCAGCAAGAAGCCGTGTGAGCGCGCCACAAAAAACCAACCGCAAGCGCCCACAAAAATGAGGTAAAGCTATGGAAAAGGGCCCAAAGATATTGAAATGTTTTCGTTATCCGGTTATACTATAAACCTAGTAGTATATGAAATCAAAGAACCCTGCGCGAACAACGGCGCGCAGACACTACCCCCTCAGTTCCTGCACCTCACGGTGCAGGTTTTTTTGTGCGCCAAAATCTACGGTGCGTGGATTGTCAGCGTAGATTTTTCATTGTGCACTCATAGAGTGATCACATTTTCATGGAAAAGGCTTAACGTGGCAAAGTAAAAAGGCAAAGAAATTCCAGCAATTTCAGTTGTAATAATTGATATTACAATAAACAAGTCCTATAATTAGCACATAAGAAATTTAGAAAGAGAGGACTAACTATGCAGATTTCAAGTCGATTTACGATTGCTGTTCATATATTTGTCTGTATTGATACCTTTAAAGACGATTGTAAGATTACAAGTGATTTTTTAGCTTCTAGTGTTAATGTCAATCCTGTAATTATAAGAAAGATATTATCCCAGTTAAAAAATGCAGGACTTGTGGAAGTACAACGTGGAAGTGGTGGCACGTCTATCTCAAAGCCATTAGAAGAAATTAATCTTCTTGATATTTATTTTGCAGTAGAATGTATCGACAATGGCGAACTTTTTCACTTCCATGAAAACCCTAACCATAAATGCCCTGTGGGAAGAAATATTCATAATGTATTGGACAGCAAACTAGAGCAAGTGCAGAAAGCACTTGAAAATGAACTACAGAAAATCACATTGGCTGATATTATCAAAGATACACAATATTATATTGAGAAAGAGAATGAATAGAACGATAGAAACACGCTGTTTTAAATGGCGTGTTTTCTTTTTGAAAAAAATTAAATTATTCTTTGTTGTAACTATTGACATTACAACGAAGAAGCCGTATACTCTGGTTGTAATAAAGATGGTTACATCAAAAAAACAAATTAACAGGAGGAAATTTAAAATGAAAATTGCAGTAGTATGCGCAAACGGAAAAGCAGGAAAATTGATTGTAAAAGAAGCCGTGGAAAGAGGGCTTGATGTTACCGCTATCGCCAAAGGGAAAAACGAAAGCAACGCGCCTCATTATATCGAGAAAGACTTATTCGATTTGGCAAAAGAAGATTTGCAGGACTTTGATGTTGTGATTGACGCTTTTGGAGCATGGACAGAAGAAATACTTCCACTTCACAGCACATCATTAAACGCCTTATGTAATTTAGTAAGCAATACAGCAAAACGTCTTTTGATCGTAGGTGGTGCTGGAAGTTTATATGTAAACAAAGAACACACTCTTTGTGTTTCAGACGGTGCTGATTTCCCAGAAGTATTTAAACCTCTTGCTTCAGCAATGGCAAAAGCATTGAAAGAACTTCGCAATAGAAATGATGTCAAGTGGACATATATCAGCCCGGCAGGCGACTTCCGGGCTGACGGTCAAAGAACAGGACAATATATTCTGGGCGGTGAAGAACTGACACTAAATTCTAAAGGCGAAAGTGTAATCAGCTATGCCGATTATGCGATTGCTATGATTGATGAAGCAACAAAAGGAAATCATATTCAGCAGAGAATCAGTGTCGTTTCTGAATAAGCAAAAAGACGAGGAGATATAAAAAATGAATGATGTAGTAAAATTCTTACAAGAAAATCCTGTACAGTATTTGGCAACAATCGGGCGTGACGGGAAAGCAAAGTGCAGACCATTTATGTTCTGTTTCGAAAAAGACGGGAAATTATGGTTTTGCACAAACCATACAAAAGATGTCTATAAGGATATGCAGGAAAATCCAAATGTAGAGGTATCTGTTTCCAGTCCTAGTTACGCATGGATTCGCTTAAACGGAAAAGCTGTTTTTGAAAATGATATGGAAGTAAAAGAACTTTGCATGAACAATCCTATCGTGAAAGGACAGTATAATACAGCAGATAATCCTATCTTTGAAGTATTCTATCTTGAAAATGCACAAGCTGTGATTGCTGATTTTTCTGGCAATCCGCCAAAAGAATACACTTTATAAGTTAAAAACAGAAAGCCCGACGTAAAAAGTTGGGCTTTCTTACTAGGGAGGTATGGACATGACAAGTAACGAATGTTTGGCGTATATTGTAAATGAAATTCATTCTACTGTTTTTGCAACAGTCGATAAATACGGCAATCCCGTAACCTGTGCGATTGATATGATGGACTATGACGAAAACGGATTGTACTTTTTGACGGCAAAAGGAAAAAGTTTTTATGACCGCTTGAAAAACAATTCTCACATTGCTTTTACGGGAATGAAAGGACAAGATACCCTTTCAAGCATTGCAGTTTCTGTGCAGGGAAAGGTAAAGGAAATCGGTTCAGACAGATTGGCTACTCTTTTTGAAAAAAATCCGTATATGTCAGCAATCTATCCTACTGTTGGATCAAGAAATGCCTTAACTGTTTTTCAGATATATGAGGGTACGGGAGAATGGTTTGATTTATCAAAGAAACCGATTGAAAGATTTTCCTTTTCAATTGGAAATTGTGAACAAAACATACACGGATATTTTGTCAACGAACAATGTATCAACTGTAAACTTTGTTACTCTAAATGTCCTCAAAAGTGCATTGACTATTCAAAAACACCTGTTCAAATTATTCAAAAAAATTGTTTGCATTGCGGTAACTGCTATGAAGTATGTCCTGTTCGTGCAATCGAAAAGAGGATGCAAAAGAAAAGCATGCAATGCGATTCACACCTTACCGAGGCTTGGCCCAAGTAACCAATTGGGTGAAGCTTAAATTTGCTGCAATGAACATGAAAAAAATGGCCTTATGGCTATGGAAGGAGCGTGAGTCTCTTTCCATATTTGCACAAAAATTTCTGTGCTACTGTAATTTAATAGAAAAAATGAAGAACCCTGTTTTAATTAACCTCAAAACAGGGTTCTTCGACAGACTGTCCTGCACCGTGAGGTGCAGGTTTTTTTTGTGCGCCAAAGTCTACGGTGCGTGGATTGTCAGCGTAGATTTTTCATTGTACACTCATAGAGTGATCACAAGAGAAACCATCTTTAGGAGAGATAACAATGGATAATGAAAAAGTAGGCGCTCTTATTTTAACCTTGCGCCAAGAAAAAGGCCTCACCCAAAGCGAGCTGGCCGAAGCCCTGTCAATAAGCAACAAAACCGTGTCCAAATGGGAATGCGGCCGTGGCTGTCCCGATGTGAGCCTATGGGAGCCCCTCGCAGCGCTCCTAGGCGCCGATGTGCTCAAGCTCCTGCGCGGGTCCATGACGCCAAACCAGCCAGACGTAGGCAAAATCAACCGCACCAAGTTTTACCGCTGCCCCATTTGTGGCAATATATTAACCTCCACCAGCAAGGCCGACATTGCCTGCTGTGGCCGCACCCTAGCACCCCTCGCCGTACACGAGCCAGACAGCGCCCACACCCTCATGGTCGATGATTTGGACAACGATTATTTTGTTCACTTTGACCACCCTATGACCAAGGACCACTACATCCTCTTCGTGGCTTACGTAGGCTTTGATTCCATCTACACCAAACGCCTTTACCCAGAGCAAGACCCAAGCTTCCACCTCCCAGTCATGTCCAAAAAAGGCACCTTCTACTACTACTGCAGCCAAGACGGCCTCATGAAAGCCAAGTTCCCACAGTGATGCAGTGAGCAGTGGAAGTGGTGACTGAGGGGGCAACGGTGTCTAACAAAAGGTCGGATGAGGAGTTACGTAACAGTTATGCGTAACGTTACTAAAAGGAGCCACGTGGCGCCATGCAGAGTGTAACGATTTGACACACTGCTTACAAATTACAAGCGCGTGGTTGTTGCACACTTTCGTGGGCCCTCATCCGTCACTGGGCCCAAAAAAGCGTGGCCCAGCGCCACCTTCTCCCTCAAGGGGGAAGGCTTTGCAAATGCATACATGCTTTAAATTTAAATCATACTTTTTCGACAAGCTGAGAAAACCCCGTCAAAGACGGGGTTTTCTGTATTATTCTGCTATTTTACCTGCTCTCCAGCAGACGGGTCGTCTCGGAGGAATCAATCAGGTTGGTCATACTGCGCAGGCTGATGCCCAGCGTAGACAGGTTATGCATCATCGCAGAGGTTGCGGGAGCCAGCACACCGGCAACGCCCAGACCAATCAGCGAACCGTTAAAGCCGATTACAAAACGGTAGTTGGAGTTGATACGGCTCATCAGACCCTGTGCGATACGGCGCAGCGCAACCAGCTCGAACAGATTTTCAGCGGCGATAGTGATGTCCGCGATCTCACGGGCGATGGCAGCGCCGTCGCTGATGGCTACGCCAACATTTGCCGCCGACAGAGCCGGAGAATCGTTGATGCCGTCACCAATCATGATAACCGTATGGCCTGCCGCGCGTTCCTGCTCGACAAAGTTCGCCTTGTCCTCCGGCAGCACCTCAGCGCGGTAATCGTCCACGCCGACCTCAGCCGCGATAGCCGCCGCCGTGCGCTCACTGTCGCCGGTCAGCATAACCGTGCGCTGAATGCCAAGGGCACGCAGTGCCTTCATCACGTCGCATGCTTCCGGACGGAGCGGGTCTGCAATGCAGATAACAGCCGCCAGTTCACTTCCGATCGCCAGATACAGATGAGAAAACGCAACCGGAAGTGTGTCGTACTTTTCCTGCTCACCGGCCGGAATCGTGCACTTCTCATCCTCGAAGATAAAGTGTGCACTGCCGATAACGACCTTCCTGTTTTCAACCATGCTGGAAATGCCGTGCGCTACGATATACTCAACCTGCGAGTGCATTTCCTCGTGCGCCAGATTGCGTTCACGCGCAGCGCGGACTACGGCGTTCGCCATGGAGTGCGGGAAGTGCTCCTCCAGGCAGGCTGCAACGCGCAGCATGTCGTCCTCATTGTGGCCACCGAACGGGATCACCTTTGCAACCACCGGGCAGGCGTGCGTCAGCGTGCCGGTCTTGTCAAATACAATGGTATCCGCCTGCGCGACAGCTTCGAGGAACTTGCCGCCCTTGACCGTGATATGATACATGCTTGCCTCACGCATCGCGGACAGAACCGCCAGCGGCATAGACAGCTTGAGCGCACAGGAGAAGTCAACCATCAGCACGGACAGCGCACGGGTGACATTGCGGGTCAGCGCATAGCTGAGTGCACTGCCGACCAGCGTGTACGGAACCAGCTTGTCCGCCAGATTGGAGGCGCGGCTCTCAGCGGCGCTCTTGAGCTGCTCGGACTGCTCGATCATGGAAACAATCTTGTCATAGCGGCTCTCGCCGGAGGACTGGGTGACCTCGATCACGCAGTCGCCTTCCTCAATGACCGTGCCGGCGTAAACTTGCGTACCTGGACGCTTTGCAACCGGCATGGATTCGCCGGTAAGCGATGCCTGATTGACCATGACTTCGCCTTCAACAACCTTACCATCCAGCGGAATGACATTGCCCATGCGGACCAGAATGTGATCACCGACAGTGATGTTGGACAGCGGTACAAGTACCTCTGCGTCATCGGTCTTGAGCCATACACGCTTTACATTAAGCGACATGCAGCGTGCCAGATCGTCAACCGACTTCTTGTGCGTCCACTCTTCGAGCAGCTCACCAATATCGAGCAGGAACATAACCGAACCTGCCGTGGAGAAGTCCCGGCGTGCCATCGAAATACCGATGGACAGCGCATCGAGCAGCTCAACCTTCAGCTCTCTGTGAATCAGGCGCTTGAGGCCGCGGCCGAGGAACGGCAGAGACAGCCAGACCGTGCGTGAAATCTGCAGCGGCGTCGGCAAAAACAGCGTGCAGGCGAATTTCGTAATCACCTTGCCGACCAGCTTTTCCTGATACTCACGGTTGAGCGCACGGCCGCTGTGGGTCGGCGTCAGCGCCGTGACAGACGGTGCAGTATAGTTAAACTGAGCGATCGCGCGGATGATATTCTCGCGGTCACCAATGTAGCGGATGACGGCACAGCAAGTGCGCTCGTGCACGGTTACGTTGAGTACACCCGGCTGATTCTGCAGATACGCCTCCAGCAGATCAGCCTGCTCCAGCGTCATGCGGTACTGCTTCATGCGCACGCGAAGCCGTCCGCGGCTTTCGTGTTCAATGAATGCTTTCATAGTAAAATTACCTCCAGCTTATTTCCGGTAGATAGGAAAAGAGGGGCTTTGCCCCTCTTTGATATTCGTCACTCATATCAGCCAAACCGTGGTTTGGCGACAGGCTCTTATGCCTCAACCGGAGCAGCAGCCGGATCTTCGTCGATCAGCTCAACTTCAATGTCTGCATCCTCGACAGCAGCAGCCTCTGCCTCAGCAGCGCGCTTCTCGTTGATTTCCTCTGCGGAAGCGAGGATGTCACCGGAGTTCTCCTTAACGCAGTCAACAGTGTTCATAACGGTATCCTTCATGCGGAGAACCGCTGCGGTAACGTGGGTATATACGTTCTTAGCGTCCTTGCTGCTCAGCAGCTTGATACCTGCGGAACCGAACAGAGTGCCGCCAACAAATACAGCGATTTCTTTACAAATATTCTTCATAATATATTCCTCCTAAAAATTTCACTTGCGCTTACGGCCGGTAATCAGTGTCATTACCATGCAGAACAGCGCGGCCCATGCCCAAAAACGATGTTGCTTCATACAGTACACCTCCAAACATGGTGTGTTTTTTGTTCGCGATTATCATATCGCAATTTTTCCCGCTTGTCGCACAGCTTTAGACACGAAACACACGGAATCGGACATTTTTATAGTTTGTTGACACTAATCTTTAGTTTTATTATCAAAATAGTTGCATTTTACTAACTTTTTCGGGATTGTCGGCGGTACTGCGAGGGCGTCAGCTGATAGCGGCGCTTGAACGCCACGCCGAACTGACTGGCGCTGTTATAGCCGACCGCCGCCGCAATATCCACGATGGAGAGTGGACTTCGTTGCAGCAGTTCGGCAGCATGCTGCATCCGCTTTTCCAGCAGATACTGGTGAATCGGCCGACCGTAGGTCTGCCGAAATGTATCCTTGAGGGCGGTCGGCGAAATGTGGAACCGTTCGGACAGCTGGTCGATTGTGAGCGAATCGGACAGATGCGATACCATATACTCCTGTACCTGCCTTATCGTATCGGTCAGATAGTTAGCACGGGAGGCGGATTCCGGCGGCATCGTCAGCAGCGGACTGTCTGTGCTGATGAGGTACAGCAGCTCAATGGCTTTGATCACACTGTAGGCGGCTCTGTCCCGTTCTGGAACAGACTGCAGTGCCGTAACCAGATTATCAATCCACACCGCACTGCGCAGCACTACGCACCCCAGATGCGGAGTGACGCGGGCTTTAATTCGTGCTGCGTTGACCGTCAGACGGTACGGTGCCGCTGCGCTCTGCTCGATGAGCACCAGCTCACCGCCGAACAATCCGTCCGCGACCGAAAGGCTCTGCACGCTTGCGCCGAGCAGCAGCAGTGCCTCGTGCTCATGCAGGAGCACCTGCCGCCCATCGGTCATGGTCAGCCGCAGACCGCCCTGCCGACAGAACAGCACCTCGTACGGCACCTCAGATGGCTCCGCAGGCAAGGCCGGCGGCACGGTCAGTGCGCAGTCAAAATCGCACACGCGCACACCATCCATCGGCTGGGTCCAGCGTACGCAGCCGGACAGCGATGCGTTGGTATTTGGTTTGAGCAGATTTTCCAGCACTGTGATTCCCTCCATTGGTATATATCGGTTTATCAGGTTAGGTTTCACTAACCTATGTTGAAAAGTAAAGCCGCTGCAAAGCGGCCTTACTCTGTTCATTTATGCACAAAGGTGAACAGTTCCTTTTTCTCATATCGCTCCTTGGAAAAGGACGTAACGGTGTAGCCGGTAACGTTTACCGCATCGCGGACAGCCTGCTCATCGAGATTCTGCTCGGTGAGGATAACCGTCTGACCCTTGCCGTGAGAGAAAGTGACCTTTTTCACGGGAAATGCCTTGCGAACTGCGTCATTGACATGGCTTTCGCACATGCCGCACATCATGCCGTCAACGCCGAGAGTAATTTTCAACATGGGTGTAATGTTCCTTTGGTACCCGAGATAGTTAGTTTTTACTAACTAATAATATATTACGAAATAGAGAGGATTGCAAGAGGGAATCCTTAGTTTTTATATAGGAGTTTGCTCGTGCAGGGATTTTTTTACAATCTTTGCTGATACGGCAGGTTCGCTTCTCAAGCGACCCACGATATATTCAAAGAGAAAAGTCTATTGATAACTATTCGAGTGAGCAAAGATTAGCGTTCGCTGACGAAATGAACGCTCTACCAAGAAAGCAACTGGAATATGCAACACCCGAGGAGCTGTTTGACAGCTTTTTAGATGCAGTATATTCAAACGCAGAAAATAGTGCGACTTAATTTTTACTGTTCAACTTGGACTTGCAATTTATGTTAATATTATGAGGTCAAATTTATCGATTCAAATGGTGACACTATAGCTGTCCTAACCACGCCTTGATGACGTGGTGTCTATTTTTTTTGTGGCGATGTGGTATAATGGGTGGTAACGTCACGATTATTCTACAATTTTTATATAATTTCAACTGAGAGGAGTTTATTATGGAACTTAACAAAATTTACAGCGGCTTCCGTTTAGTGGAAGAGCGCGATGTGCAAGAGATGGACAGCGTGGGGCGTGTGTTTATTCACGAAAAAACCGGCGCGCGTCTTTTGCAATTGGCCAACAGCGATACCAACAAGGTTTTTGGCATTGGCTTCCGCACGCCTTCGGCCAATAGCACGGGTGTGGCGCATATTTTGGAGCACAGCGTTTTGAATGGCTCCAAAAAATACCGCACCAAGGAGCCTTTTATGGATCTTGCGCGCACGAGTCTCAACACCTTCCTCAATGCCATGACCTTTTCGGACAAGACCATCTACCCAGTGGCCAGCCAAAACGACAAGGATTTTGACAACTTGATGGACGTGTACCTCGATGCTGTATTTAACCCATCCATCTATGACATTAAGGAAATCTTTTTGCAGGAGGGCTGGCATTATCATCTCGAAAACAAGGACGATGACCTCACCTACCGTGGCGTTGTCTACAACGAAATGCGCGGCGCTCTTTCTGGTGCCGATGCTCAGGTGGGCGATCAAATCCTCGAAGCCCTCTATCCTGATACCATCTATGGCAAGGAAAGCGGTGGCGATCCGTACGAAATTCCTTCCCTCACCTACGAGGCCTTCCTGGACTTCCACAAAAAGCTCTATCATCCGTCCAACAGCTATATTTTTATCTACGGCAATGGCGATATTGAGCGCTTTATGGCCCATATTGAAAACAACTACCTTGCTGGTTACGAACGTCTCGATGTAGATAGCTCCATCGCTTGGCAGGATGCCTTTGCGGCGGCCAAAAAGGTAGAAACCACCTATTCTGTGGCGCAGGATGCCGACACAGAAGGCAAGGACATTTTGGCCTATGCCGTGAGCATGGGCACCCGCAAAACGCCAAAGGACATCTATGTGCAAGAGGTGCTTTCTGAGGTCCTCATTAATGCCCAAGCGGGCCCTCTCAAAAACGCCCTCTTGGCTGCCGGCCTTGGCGAGGACATCAGCGATTTTTCCAACGATGGCATTCAAATTCCTTTTGGCGTGGTGGCCAAAGACACCGATGCCGCCCGCGCTGGCGAGTTTGAGCAAATTGTAGAAGACAACTTGCGCCAATTAGTGCGTGATGGCATCGACAAGGAGCAGCTCGTTGCTGCAGTTAACCGCATGGAATACGCCCTCCGCGAAGCCAATGGCTACACCACCCGCGGTATTATCTACTACATCGACGCCATGGAAACCTGGCTCTACGATGGTTCTCCATTTGATGCCCTTTGCTACAACGAAGCCCTAAGCGAGCTCCGCCGCGATATTGACTCGGACTACTACGAACGCTATATAGAAGAACATATTTTGAACAATCCACACAAGGTGGTGCTCACAGCTCGTGCCGAAAAGGGCAAAAACGACGCCAAGGACAAGGCCGTGGCAGAAAAGCTTGCTGCCTACAAGGCATCCCTCACCGATGATGAGCTAGAGGCGCTTATAGATGCCACCCAAGCCCTGCTTTTGCGCCAAAACACCGACGACACCCCAGAGCAAAAAGCCACCATTCCGCACCTTAGCCGTGAGGATGTCACCGGCTCCATTGGCGAGGTGGAATGCGTAGAAGAAGAGATGCACGGTGTGACCGTTCTCCATCATCCCCTCTTTACCGCGGGCATCGACTACACCGATATGCTCCTAAGCCTCGACCATTTTGACGTGGACGAGCTCCCTTATGTGGCCCTCCTTACCAGCCTTGTTGGCGCTGTGGATACCACCAAGCGCAGCTATGAGGCCTTGGGTACCGCAGAATATTTGGTGAGTGGCGGCATTCGCATCACAAGCCGCGTGATTCAAAACGCCCATCATCCAGAAGCGTTTAGCCACAAGCTTTTGATTTCTTCCAAGACCCTAGGGCCGGAAAGTGCCGCCGACTTCCTCGCCCTCACCTACGAAGAGCTCTTTGAAAGCGATTTCAGCGACAAAAAGCGTTTCCGTGAGGTCTTGCAAATGCTCAAGAGCCAAATGGAAACAGGCATCTTCCAGCAGGGTCACACCGTGGTGGCCGGCCGTGTGGCCGCTTACCATAGCGCCTACTGCCGTTTCAACGAAATGCTCAACGGCCTCGATTTCCTTTTCTTCCTCCAAGACCTCGACAACCACTTTGAGGAACGCTTTGACGCCGTCTATGCCAAGCTCCAAGACATTTACAGCCGTCTTGTGACTCGCGAGGGCATGATTGTGTCTGTTACAGGTCCAGACGAAAGCTACAAGGCCATGAAGGAAGCCTTGAATGATTGGATTGGCAAGCTTCCAAATACCCACTACGACCACGCCAAGTGGGATGTGCCAGTGGAAGTCTTAAACGAAGGCATTGGCTCCTCTGCCGGCGTGCAATACGTGGCCAAGGGGGCAGATTTGGGCGCTTTAGGACTCAGCTACAGCGGCAAGCTCGAAGTGCTTTCCAATGTGCTCTCCAACGAATACCTTTACAACAACGTGCGCGCCAAGGGTGGCGCCTATGGCCAGGGCATTCGCTTTAACCGCAACGGCAGCGTGGCCTGCTATTCCTACCGCGATCCAAACCTCGAAAACACCATCGCCATCTACGATGAAATGGCCGACTGGCTCGAAAACCTCGAGATGGACGACGACACCCTCACAAGCTACATCATAGGCGTCATGAACCGCTTCAACCCAGTCATGAGCGCCCGCGCCAAGGGAAATTGGTCCCTCTCAAGCCGCGTCAACGGCCTGACCTGCGAGGACGTGCGCAAGGCCCAAGAAGAAGCCCTCGCCACCACCGTGCTCGAGCTCAAAGCCTACGCCCCATATTTGCGCCAAGCCATGGAAGAAAACCACCTCTGCGTCCTAGGCAACAGCGAACGCATCAAAAACGCCGAAAACCTCTTTAAAAACGTCCTCAAGCTAGAAAACTAAACATAAAAAGCCAAGCCAACTGCCACAAGCAGAGGCTTGGCTTTTGTGCGTAGAAATAGAGAAAAATACAATATCATATGTGGCTAAATATTGCCGTCCTTAACTTAATGATGTTGCTTGCGAAAGGGGCTGTAAACGCCCCAGAACGGCCTCTACGCCGTTTTGGGGTGTGGTAGGGTAAAAGAAGACTGTCCCCTATGCTTTTGAGGCCGGAAAACCGCTTAAATCAAGGATTTTTCAACCCCTAAATGGTAAAATAGGGAAAAGCAATTTATGGAAAGGAAACAGTGCTGATATTTTAGCATAATTATGATAAGATAAAGCAAAGGAGGATGATGATATGAATATGATTCGACCTGTTTCTGATTTGAAGAACAATTTTGCTGATATTTCAAAGACCGTGCATGAAACTGCTCAACCTGTTTTTTTGACAAAGAATGGATTTGGGTGGACGAAGAAGAAAGGCTGGTGACCGTTGCCCGTGTAGTCTATGCTCAACGGGACTATGGCCGGCTGTTGGCGTGATGGGAAGGGAGAGGTTGGTTGAGCAGAGTGTTCAACCGATGAGCAGAGGGATATCCCTCTCAGCTTGTCGATAAACCCGAAACGTGTATGTAAAGAGAAAACTTTCTGTAAATAGCAAAAGCCTTCTCCACCTGGGGAGAAGGTGGCGGCGTAGCCGACGGATGGGGGGTATGAGCGTCAGCGAATGATCGGTTTACCAGTAAGGTGCGGTGAAAACACACCCTCATCCGAATTTTTCACGAAAACCATGTGAAAAATCCACCTTCCCCCTCAAGGGGGAAGGCTTTGCAAATGCATACACAACTATTCTAAAAATCGAACTTTTTCTACAGTCTGAGAGGGATATCCCTCTATCCTTTGGTATCACCAAAGGATAATAATTCTTTGAAAACGATATGAAGAAAAATAGGAGTGATAGCTTATGCGTAAAAAGAAAAAAATACTTAGTATGCTGCTTTGCATGGCTCTCTGCTTGACATTGCTGCCGACGGTGGCATTTGCTGCGGATGAGCGGCCTACTTATAGTGGGGGAAACGGAACAAAGGAAAACCCTTGGTTAATTTCCAGTGTTGAGGACTTGCAGACATTGCAGGAGACCATCAACAACGGTGCGGCGGCAGATATTGACGCTGATGCCGATAACGGAGGAAGCGGCGTTGCCGGAAATTACTACGGCTATTATTTCAAGCAGACTTGTGACCTCGACCTGTCGGGAATCAAAAGCTGGGACCCGATTGGCTATTCAGGAAATTACTATTTTGCAGGTAATTATGATGGCGGCGGATATACCATCTCCGGCATGACCAGTACGGGAAAGAATGACGATGACGGACACGCCACGGCTGGCCTGTTTGGATGGGTTGCTTTCGGTTCTGTAACGGATGTCCATATTGAGGGTGCGAATTTGAAGGCTACTGGAAACAAGAACTACAGCTACGCCGGAGGAATCGCTGGTGTTGTCTATGATTCATCTGTTACGAATTGCTCCGTGAAGAATTCTTTCATCGAAAGCATCCGAACCGATAACAACAACTGTGCTGGCGGCATTGCCGGATATTCCACAGGCGGAACTTTCAATCGATGCTCTGTAGAAAACGCAGAAGTAAAAACGATGGCCTATGGCGGTGGATTCGTCGGAGAAATTGATGACGATAATGGCGTTGGAACTTCCTCCTTCACAAACTGTTTTGTGACGGATTCCAAAGTGACCGCTTATACAGATAATACGCAGGGCCTCAGTTTTGCCGGAGGGTTTGCCGGAGAACTGACGGCGGCTGCATTGACGATGGAAAACTGTTTTGTTTACAACACGTCTGCCATTATCGGAGAAAATAGTGCGCCTCCTACGTTGAAAGCGACAGGCGTGTTTGCCGGACATCAGTGGCAAGAAGAGATATCTCCTATCAATGCCACAAACTGCTATTTCTTTACAAAAGAGGAATCTCCTGAAAAGTTTGGCACTGCAACCCCAAAAAACGTAGAAGAGTTCGCGTCTGGCGAAGTGTGTGCTCTGCTGGGTGATGAATTCGGACAGGTTCTGGGAGAGAATGGAGACAAGCATCCTGTATTCAAAACAAAGGATAATCAAATCTACAGGAAAACCGATTGTCTAAATAATCCCATCTACACCAATGACGGGACTCTTGAAGACGGACAGCATAGGTGGAATGACGGCGAAGTGACAACCGAACCCACCTATGAAGCTCCCGGTGTGATGACTTATACTTGCACCGCCTGCGGCATCACGAAAACAGAGGGCATCCCTCAGAAAGCGCATAGCTTCTCCAAAACATGGAGCAAGGATGAAACTCACCACTGGCATAACTGTACCGAAGATGGCTGCACCGAAATTTCTGAGAAGGCCGAGCATACATGGAATGATGGCGAAGTGACAACCGAACCCACCTATACGACTGAGGGCGTGAAAACATACACCTGCACTGTTTGCGGTCAGACCAAAACAGAGACAATTGATAAACTGACCAGACCATCCAGTGGAGGCGTGACCACCTACGCCATCAGCATTGAGAACGCTGAGAATGGCGAAGTGAGCGCAAATCGCAGCAGCGCATCCAGAGGTACGACCGTGACGCTTACGGCCGAGCCGGACAAGGGATACATTCTGGAGAGCATTACCGTCACCGACAAGAACGGCGATAAGGTGAAGCTGACCGAGAAGGACGGCAAGTACACCTTCACCATGCCTGCATCCAAGGTCACGGTTGAAGCTGCCTTTGCAAAAGAAAACCCCGACACCGGAGCATGGGAGAATCCCTTTGCTGATGTGGTGGAGGGCGCATGGTATTATGACAGCATCCGCTATACCTATGAGAATGGGCTGATTGCCGGATACCCAAACGGACTGTTTGGTATTAACGATACCATTACCCGCGGTCAGATCGCCACGATCCTCTGGCGTATGGAAGAGTCTCCGGTTGTGAACTGCGCCATGACCTTTGAGGATGTGGGTGAAGGTATGTATTATGCCGATGCCATTCGCTGGGCGGCCAGCGAGGGCATTGTGGGCGGCTACTCTGACACCCAGTTCGGCCCGAATGACGCCATTACCCGTGAGCAGCTTGCGGCAATCCTCTGGCGCTACGCACAGCACAAGGGATATGATGTGAGCGTGGGAGAGGACACCAATATCTTGTCCTATGCGGATGCTCTGACGGTCAGTGAGTGGGCTGTGCCTGCGATGCAGTGGGCAAACGGCGCCGGGCTGATCCAAGGCAGCGACAACAATCTGATGCCGAAGGGCAACGCCACAAGAGCGCAGGCCGCAGCAATTCTGCATCGCTTTTGTGAGACTGTAACAGGCGAATAAACGAGGAGCCGCCCGCAGGCGGCAGGGGCAGCGCCCCTCCGGAGCAGTCCAGCCAACGGCGCACCAGCGTCGAGGCAGGCTGCTCCGGCAACCCTCCCCTTTAGCAAGGTCATTAAGGGGGAAGGCTTAACAAATGAATACACGCCTATGGAGAAAATATACCTTTTTCGACAGTCTGAAGCCAGGACATTGTTCTGGCTTTTTTTGTGTGGAACGGTAGGCTGTGATGGTGGAAAATAATGACTGAGAGCGAGCGCTTTGTGAGAAAAGGGTGACTTGTATTTTCAGCCATTAGTAAATATTTGGTTACACTCGGCTTTGGTGGCGGGTGGTTTGTTGTATTGGAAAATGGCGTGTGATAAAATAAAGTTGTATGCAAAAAAATCATCCATAGATAATATGTAAAGGAGCGTGAGCGTGTGAACGGAGATCAAGATCCAATTTATTACCGTGAAGAGGACCCGCCAACACCACCTAAACCACCTAAAAAAGAAAAAGTGAAGCAAGAAAAACCAAAGAAAGCCGCCCGACCAGACAAAATGGTCAAGGACGAGCTGCAGGCAGCAGCGCGCGATGTGAAGCGCCAAAAGAGCAAAAAGCGTGGCCATTTTCCAATGGTGCCAATGATTCTCTTTATTTGCTTTGTGATTATAGCCATGGCTGGCGTACAGTTTTACCGCAATTGGACGATTCCTGTGGATGCCAACGATACCACGGTTGTAGAAATTGAAATCCCAGAAGGTGCAACCGTTTCCCAAATGGGCGAAATTTTGGAAGACGAGGGCATCATCCGTTCTTCCTTGTCCTTTAAGATGTTTGTCAAGGCGCGTGGTGTGGAAGGCGATTTGCAAGCCGGTGTCCACAGCGTGTCTCCATCTATGAGCTTGGGCCAAGTGGTGGCCAATCTCCAAGAAGGCGCCAAGGAAGCCGGCATGATCAAGGTGAGTGTGGCAGAAGGCCTCACCCTTGAGGAAATTGCCGATGTGGTAGGCCAAAGCACCCGCTACAGCGCTGAAGAATTTATGACCCTCGTGCAAGACGATGCTTTCTTGCAGCAGCTTGTGAGCGAGTATCCGCTTCTTTCTGAGTCCTACAATGCTGAAGGCGTGCGTTATGTTTTGGAAGGCTATCTCTTCCCTGCAACCTATGATTTTAATGAAGACGATGGTCTAGAATCCTTGGTGCGTCAAATGGTTGGCAAAACCTTTGATGTCATCAGTGCTCATCAGGCAGAATTTGATAGCTCAGCCTACAGCGTGCAGGATATCATGAGCCTTGCCTCCCTAATTGAAAAGGAAGGTGGCCAAGGCGAGGATCGCCGCATCATCTCTGGCGTGTTTTACAACCGCTTGGAGCAAAATATGCCTATTCAGTCCGACATCAGCGTGCTTTATGCACTCGGTACCCATAAGGAAGTTGTGACCTTTAAAGACCTTGAGGTCGATAGTCCATACAACCTTTATACCAACACCGGCCTTCCTCCAGGACCAATGAATTCTCCTAGTGAGGATGCCATCATCGCTGCCCTAGAACCACAGGACAACGATTACCTCTATTTCTATGCCAACATCAAAACAGGCGAAGTGTTCTACACTGACGACTACGACCAACACATTGCATGGCAAAAGGAATATGAAGAAACAGGTACCATTAAAAAGTAAGTACAGAGCCCTAGGGCTCTAACGAAGAGGGGTTATTGTGAGCAAAGAATCTTCAAAACGTAAATCGTATTACCCAGCTCTCGATAGCATTCGCCTTTTGGCGATGCTGGCCATTTTGATATACCATTACGCACCACACCAACTGAGCGGGGGCTTCATTGGTGTTGACTTGTTTATGGTCATCTCCGGCTTTCTTATGGTAGGAAGCCTTATGAAATGGAGCACCAAGGACGTTTTGCCAACCTATGTGGCCTATGTGATTAAGCGCGTCATGCGCCTAGGCGTACCGGTGGTGATTGTGTTTTTGGCTGCCGTTAGCGTTATCAACATCTTTTTTCCAGATTTGCTCTACAACATTCGCGGCGCGCTCCTATCGAGCATGGCCTTTGTGAACAACTGGTGGCAAATCAATTTGGGCTTTTCCTATTTTGAGCAATATGTGCATCCGTCGGCCTTCACCCATCTTTGGTATGTGTCGGTACTGATGCAGCTGTGCCTCATTTGGCCACTGCTTATCATGGTGCTTAGAAAAAGAAAAACCCATCCACTCACCATTGCCTTGGTGCAGCTCGTTTTGGCCGTCCTTAGTGCCATTGCCATGGCTGTGCTTTATGGCGGTGGCGATCCATCTCGTGTTTATTACGGCACAGATACCCGTATGTATGCCTTTGCCCTAGGTGGCGCTTTGGGCGCAGTATGGCGACCAAGCAACATCGTTAAGCGCAACGGCCGCAAGGCAGGATTCTTGGCCGACGTGGTGGGCCTTGTGGGCTTGGCCCTTTTGGTCCTTTTGGCCTTGCATTTGCAAGACCAGGCAGCAGCAACCTACCGCGGTGGTATGTTTGTAGCAGCCTTGGTATCCACCTTTGTGGTGGCCGCACTCTCCATGCCAAACAGCCTCCTGGCCCGCGCCTTGAGCTTTAAGCCCCTCGTTTTTATGGGCAAATGCACCTTTAGTGCCTATCTTTGGTACTATCCAGTGCTCACCATGGGCGGCATGAATGCCTTTCTTTCGGCCAACAAATGGGTGCAGTGGATCATCTTGGCCATGCTTAGTGTTCTGACTTACCTCTTCATTGAGCAGGGCTTGGTAAAAAGCCTCACCAAGGGGCAATTTGCCTCCATTGGCGAACGCGTTAAAAACGTGGTAGGCTCAGTGGCCAAGAGCAAGCTTTCTTTTGTTTCTGTGGTTTTGGTTGCGGCCCTCGTTGTATCCAGCGGCTTTGGCTTTGCCCGTGCCGAAAGTGGCGACAACACCACCGTTAACGAAATGCAGGCCCAAATTGCCGAAAACGAGCGCCTCATTGCTAAGCAAAAAGCCCTCCAAGCGCGCAACGAAAAGGCCGATATTGCCGACATTGACTACATCAGCCGAAGCGTCATGCTCTTTGTGCGCGACCTCAAGGTCACCTTCATAGGCGACTCCATTCTCCTAGGCGCAGCAGCACCTCTCACCGAATGCTTCCCGCAAGCCACCATTGATGGTAAGGTAGGGCGTCAACTGAGCCAAAGCGCCGATGTGGTGCAGACCAATATTGACCAAGGCACCATGAACGACATTGTCGTTCTTGTTCTAGGCTCCAACGGCCCATTCACAGAAGATCAGCTCGAGCAGCTCATTGACCTCATCGGCACCGATCGTAAAATCTACCTCGTGAACACCAAGGTGCCACGCGATTGGCAAGACAACGTCAACGCCATGCTCGCAGACCGTGCCAACAAGAGCAAAAAGGACAACGTCGAGCTCATCGACTGGAAAAGCTTCATCGACCAGTATCCAGAGCTCCTCTACGACGACGCCACCCACCCAACACCAGATGGCGCCAAATCCTTCGCCAAGCTCATCGCCGACACCCTCTATAGAGATCTCGCCAGCGACGAGCAAAAAGAAAGCGACCGCATAGCCGACGAAGAAGCCGCAAAACAAGCCGAAGCCCAAGCCGCCGAACAAACAGCAGACCAAGCAACGGCAGATGAGGCAGCAAACACAGAGGCAGCAGCAAGTGCATAAAACATAGACCCCGCGAAAACAAACCAGTTTTCGCAGGGCCTTTTTTCTTGCGTAAAGGAGGGGAAAAATAGTTATTTTAAAGGCTTGTGTTACCAAAGATAGGCCTCCATTATTTTTTTGTACCGTAAGGCGCTTTTTCGCAGATTATTTTTGTTATCTCCTTCTAGTATGTGTCAGGTATAATATACTAATACACATTAATTGTTCTTAAAATGCTTGCATTCATTCTCTAAGGACACTGAAAGAAGGTTTTTTTGTGAAAACGCAGAATACCACACTTGTTACACTCACGCTGGGATTGGGCGCGCTCATTGGTACATTAAATATTACGATGTTCAATGTGGCGTTGCCTGCAATGATGGATTATTTTCACACATCACTGGCGATGGTGCAATGGCTTACGTCCGGCTATATGCTGGCGGCCGGTATGATTATTCCAACAGCTGGCTTTTTGGGCAAACACTTTGGCTATAAGCGCCTTTTTTGTTTTGTGCTTTTTAGCGTATTGGTGCTTTCTATTGTAGGTGCCTTTGCTTGGTGTATTGAGGCATTGATTGTTGTAAGGTTTGTGTTTGGCTTGACAGGTGGACTTTTGTCACCTCTCTCTTTGGCAATGCTGTATCAGGTTATGCCAGCTGGCCAGCAAGCCGAGGCTGCTAGCACATGGGGCATGGCAAATATTATGGGTGGTATGCTACCGTCCTGTTTATCTGGCCTTATCCTTAGCGTAGCCAATTGGAAATTCCTCTTGCTCTTTAACGTTCCATTCGTGCTGTTTACCTTGTTGTTGAGCATCAAATTGTTGCCGAAGGATACACAGGTAGAGGCAGAAAAATTGGATGTGCCTGGACTCATCTTCACGTCTATGGGTAGCTTGATTTTGTTGGTAAGTTTCAGCAATTTATCAAGTTGGGGCTTGTCTATAAAATTCTTTGCTGGTGTTGCCATTGGCTTCGGGCTACTCATCGTCTACTTTATCATCAGTCGCCATAAGGAAAATGCACTGCTCAATTTGCGCGTTTTAAAATATCCGCGTTATGTAGCGGCGTTAATTGCTGCGGGCATTAATGCTATCGCCATTTATATGATTACCTTTTTGATGCCGCTATTTTTACAAAGTGGCCTGGGTGTTTCGCCACTAATGACTGGCGTGCTTATGTTGCCACCGTCCATCTTCTCCATGCTGGCTATGCCGGTTGGGACGAAGCTTTATCCTAAAATGGGTGAGCGAACGCTCATTGTTGTGGGCATTATTATTCTATTAATTGGATCTGCACCATTTTTGGTAGCAACGCCAGCTATGCCAGTGATGGTTATTGCTATAGCTATGAGCGTTCGCTGCTGCGGGATGGGGATCATCAATTTGGTATCAACCAACGCACAAATGTCGGATATTCCACCAGAATTATCAGGCTATGCCTCATCCTTGACAAACTGGTTGCAACAAATTTTGAATGCGATGACAGTAGGTGTTGCCGGAAATATTGCAGATTTGCGCATTCAACAGCTCGGAAGTGCGAATCCTGACGCAATGGCGCTGGCCTATACAAGCACAACGAATCTAATGATGATGGCATCCTGCTTGATGCTCATGGCAATCATTCCAATAGCAATGAAATATTTTAGAAAAAAATCCGAAATAAAGCCAGGCATCTGAAGAGAACGCGCCAGGCCCTGCGAAAACAAACCAGTTTTCGCAGGGCCTTTTTTTCAATTTTCTTTATTCTGTTATAGCAAGCAAAAGGCGTTTATGCACAAAAAAAGCAGCGGCGCTATGGAGGTTGGGGCGCGGCTACTTTTTGGTGGGGGAAAGAGATATGGAGGTGCTTTGGATTTATCGTACTGTGCTAGCGTTAATGTTCATGGTTTCTTTGTCTTGTCCTGTGCTTGGGCCAACTTGTAGTAGATGAGGTTTTTGTACGGAGGACTGCTCCATTTGGCGAACGGTGGCGCGCAAGCGCGGACAAACTGCTCCTTTCTAGTCGGTTAGATAAGACTAACTAACTTGCTGACATGAGTTTACTATAACTAACTGCACTTGTCAATAGTTTGCTCTTTTTTTTTTTTTGTGGTATTCTATAGTGAAGTATAAACGCTGTACACAAAAGGAGATCATCATGACCATTCATAAATCTGCCGAGGATTATTTAGAAACCATCCTGATGCTTCAGCGCAGTCAAGGTAATGTGCGATCAATTGATATTGTGCACGCCTTGGATGTGAGCAAACCGAGCGTGAGCGTGGCTATGAAAAAATTGCGCGAGGGGGGCTATATAGAAATGGCGCCTTCTGGCGAGATTGTGCTTTCTCCCAAAGGGGCGGACGTGGCGAAAAATATCTACGGACGTCACAAGCTTTTAACGTCACTTTTGGAGATGCTGGGTGTGGACCACGCGCAGGCAGAGGAAGATGCTTGCAAGGTGGAGCACGATTTGAGCGACGAAGCCATTGCCTGCATTCAAGCTTTTATGGATGAGGCTAGAAAATAATACAAAATTACGCCAAGGGCGGCCATAAGGGTGGCTGCACTTGGCGCATTTTTATTTCTCAGCCAAATGGGCGAGGGTTTTGTAGAGCAAATAGGTGAGCTTTGAGCGCTCTTCTTCCGAAAGGCCCAATAGGGCGTCCATTTTTTTGGCGGCGGTGCGGGCGTCTTCTTTTAAAAACAGGCCTTCCTTGGTGAGGGCGATGGTGAGGTTGCGCTTGTCCTCGGCGCTGCGACGGCGGCGCACGAGGCCTTTTTCTTCGAGGGCGCGTAGCACTGGGGTGAGGGTGCCAGAATCGAGATAAAGTTCGCGGCCCATCTCGCGGCTGGTGAGCTGGCCGTGCTCCCACAAGAGGGTCATGGCGAGGTATTGGGTATAGGTCAGGCCGAGGCCATCCAAAAGTGGCGTGTAGGCGCGAATGAGCTCCTTGGATGCGAGGTATATGGGAAAACTGGCTTGATTGTCGAGCTTGATGCTGTCGTAGTGGTCGTTCATACGGAGGACCTCCTTTATGGATGATACTTTATTTTACAGGAGACTTTGAGCATCGTGCAAGGAAATCTTTGGTTAACAAGCGTGGGCGTATATGTTATAGTTTTTTTAAACCGAAGAAAAGGAGTGACTTTGTGCTTAGCTATAAACGTAAAGAGAAATTTATTGTTAACCTTGTTTTTTATTGTCTTATTACGGCAATTCTTTTTGTGGTTTGCAAGTATCTGCTACCTGTTCTTATGCCTTTTGTTTTGGCGCTTCTTGTAACGCTTATTTTGCAACCGGCGATTCATGCCGTGGAAAAGCGCTATCCACGACTAAAAAAAGCGAGTGCCATTTTGTTCTGCGCCTTATTTTATTTTTTGTGCAGTTATTTTTTGGTCAACTTTGGCGTATCCTTGGTGCAAAAGGCGGGCAATATGATTGCACGCATTCCGGCCCTTTATGAAAGCCAAATTGTACCAGCCCTTTGGATGGGCTACGAAAAGCTCGATACCTTTGCGCGCAGCATTGATCCTTCCCTGTCCAGCGAGCTCGATGCCATGTTTCGCGATACCATGCAAAATATGCGCCTTTCTATTACCGAGTATTCTATGAAGGGCGTGGGCATTTTGACCAACACCCTCACCATGATTCCAGGCCTCTTCCTCAAGGTGGTCATTACCATTGTAGCAACGTTTTTCATGGTGGCGGATTTTGACGGCATCATTGATTTTTGTAAAAAAATGATTCCACAAAACAAGCGCGAAACTACCGAAACCACCCTCGCCTATGTGAAAGAAACCATCAAAAAATACATCGCCTCGTATTCCATTATTCTTACGGTGACCTTTTTGGAATTGTCCCTAGGCTTTCTCCTCCTCAAGGTGCCACACGCCGTGTTTATTGGTTTCCTTGTGGCCGTCTTTGACATCCTGCCAATTTTGGGCACTGGCGGTATTTTGATTCCTTGGGCCATTATTTCTTGGCTTATGGGCAACAACGGCGATGCCATTGGGCTCATCCTGCTCTATATTGTCATCATCGTGGTGCGCAACATCATAGAACCACGCATTGTGGGCGCGCAAATTGGCCTGCACCCACTTGTGACCTTGGTGGCCCTCTTTGTAGGTCTCAAATTCTTCGGCCTCATTGGTATGATTGGCCTACCGCTTTCACTTTCGGTCCTCGTAAGCCTCGATCGCAACGACGTGATTCACCTCTTCCCGCGTGAAGGCAAAAAATCAGCCCTAGCCAAAGTGGCCGGCGACGAATAAGAATTTTAACCAGCTCGCAGGGGCTGGTTTTTTTTTTCCAGAAAGAAAATGAAAAAATTTACGAGATATTTCAAAATGATACTTGACTTGGCAGGTTATATATAATATAATACAACCATCAAGAGCAGGAAACAATTCTTGATAAGCAAAACACTTTGAATTAAAATAAAACTATAGATACACATCTAAATTTAAAAATGAACAGGAGATTGATTATTATGGCAAAATGGGTATGTAGTGTATGTGGTTATGTTTATGAAGGCGACCAAGCTCCAGAAGTTTGCCCACAATGTAAGGCACCAGCAGAAAAGTTCACCGAACAAACTGGCGAACTCGTATGGGCTGCTGAACACGTTGTAGGCGTTGCTCATGACGTTCCAGCTGATATCCGCGCAGATCTCGAAGCAAACTTCAACGGCGAATGTACCGAAGTTGGTATGTACCTCGCTATGGCTCGCGTGGCTCATCGTGAAGGCTATCCAGAAATCGGCCTCTACTGGGAAAAGGCTGCTTGGGAAGAAGCAGAACACGCTGCTAAGTTTGCAGAGCTTCTCGGCGATGTCATCACCGATTCTACCAAAAAGAACCTTGAACTTCGCATCGAAGCTGAAAACGGCGCAACCGCAGGTAAGACCGACCTCGCTAAGCGCGCTAAAGCCCTCAACCTCGACGCAGTTCATGACACCGTTCATGAAATGGCTCGCGACGAAGCTCGCCATGGTAAGGCTTTCCAAGGTCTCCACGACAGATATTTTGGTTAATTTTTAACACCCAAAGCCTAGCAGACAGCAATGTTTGCTAGGCTTTTTTCTTTTGGCGAAAGTTTTTGCGAATGAACCCGGAAAAGTGTTGAAAATGTAGAAGTTTTTATTGATGAACCTGAAAAAGTACTTGGAGGTTTTACGCGTAAACTAGAAAAACTTTGGCATAATAGAGCAAAGGAGGCATTACCATGGGACTATTAAAAAAATTTCGCCGTATTATGACGGCAGACCCGCAGCGTGCCAAGCGCGAGGAGGCTGGGCTAAAGCGTGACGCCCTCTGGGGTGGCCATTACGATCGCTCCAACACACCAAAAGACGGCTGGGGCGCCATCCCAAAGGACGAGCCTCCGTGCAGTGATAAATAAAATACGCCCGATTGCTTTGCACAGTCGGGCGTATTTTATTGGACTTTGTTCTGGCGGTGTTTTTCTATTTTGGATGTGATGAGGTGCCACAGGGCATCCTTGGGGCGGTAGAGGAGCATGCGCGGACCGCTAAAGCGCATGACGGTGCGGATTTTTTCTTGCATCTCGGGCTTGTAGCAATGCACGTGGCAATTGGCGCAGAAGGTTTTTGTTTCCATAAAGGGGCAGCGGTCGCTGCGCTCCTGGGCGTAGCGTGAAAGCTCGGCACATTCTGGACAGAGCGTGCCCTTGGTGTGGTGGTTTTTCTTGCAATAGAGGGCAATCATAAAGGCCACAATGTCTTTTTCTTTCTGGCGCTTGGCGTCTAAATCTTTCATGGGGACCTCCTTTGAGATAATAGCTTTAGTATAGCGCCATACACCAAAAGTATGCAAGAGCTAGGAACAAATGGTATTGAATGGGTACGATGGAGGTTTTATACTAGAGATACTAAGATTTAATCGAGAGGAGAAAAACGATGGAAGCTTTTAAATTTTCTATGCCTACAGAAGTGATGATGGGCGTTGGTCGTTACGATGAAGTGGGCGAGCATTGCGCGCGTCTTGGCCAAAAGGTGCTTTTGCATTATGGTGGCGGCAGCATCAAGCGCAGCGGTGTGCTGGACCGCATCAAGGCATCTCTTGATGCAGCTGGTCTTGAGGTCTTTGAGCTTGGTGGCGTAGAGCCAAACCCACGCGTGGAATTGGTGCGCGAAGGGATTGCCCTATGTAAAGCTGAAGGCATTGATGTGATTTTGGCCGCCGGCGGTGGCTCTGTCATCGACTCCGCCAAGGGCATTGCAGCAGGCGTTAAAATTGAGGACGATATTTGGGATGCCTACCTGGGAAAGGTGGCCCTCGCAGATGCTCTGCCAATTGGCGTTGTGCTGACCATTCCGGCAGCAGGCAGCGAATGCTCCGATGTGAGCGTGGTCACCAAGCGCGACACCAACGACAAACGCAGCTTCCACTGCCCAGCCGTGACACCGCGCTTTGCTATTATTGCGCCAGATGTGTTTACCACCTTGCCAAAAAATCAAATCGCCAACGCCACTTCCGATGTAATCAGCCACGTTTTTGAACGTTTCTTTAGCGATTCTACCCACACCATGCTTACCGATAAGCTTTGCCTTGCAACCATCGAAACAGCCATGGAGCTGGGCTTACGCCTATTGGATCATCCAGATGATGTCGATACTTGGGCCGATTTTGCCCTCACGGCCAATGTGGCCCACAACGGCTTTTTGGGTCAAGGCCGCATTGAGGACTGGGGCGCCCACGGCATAGGCCATGAGCTCAGCGCCTTCTACGACATGGCCCATGGCGCCAGCCTCGCCATTGCAACTCCAGCATGGTTGCGCTATGCCGCCCAAATCAAGCCACCAGCACGTCTGGTGCAATTTGCGCGCGAGCTGATGCACGTGAATGCCCAAGACGATACAGAGGCCATTGAAGCCGGCATCAAGGCTCTGGAAGCCTTCTACCATCGTTTAGGCTTGGCCACCACCTTGACAGAGGCTGGCCTTAGTGAGGCCAACCTTGAAGCCATGGCCGAAAGCGTGGTTCGCTACAAATCCCGCGGCCAATTCGTGAAGCTACAAAAAGACGATTGCCTAACCATCTACAAGCTGGCCTTATAAAAATAAAAAAAGGTTTGCTGCGTACATTGCAGCAAGCCTTTTTCAACGAGGAGAATGGAATTGAATCAAGCAACACAACAAAAAAACAGTTTGTTTCATAGCCTGCTATTGCTACTAACGGCCACAGTTTGGGGCGTGGCCTTTGTGGCCCAGAGCGTGGGTATGGATTATGTGGGGCCCTTGACCTTTGTGGGCGGGCGCTGTATGGTGGCGGTAATTGCCCTCACGCCCGTGCTCCTTGTCTCAAGGCTTCGCCGAAAAAAGGGAAAAACCGACGACATCCAAAACAAGCCCAAGGATGTGATTGTGGGCGGTTTCTTTTGTGGGCTTTTCCTTTTTTTGGGCTTTTTATGCCAGCAATACGGGATGGTGACCACCACCGTGAGCAAGGCCGGATTTATTACTTCCACCTATGTGGTTTTGGTGCCGATGCTTGGCCTCTTTTTGGGCCGTCGCATTGGTTGGCGCATTTGGCTTGCTGTGGCGCTTGCTCTAACGGGGCTGTATTATCTTTGTATGCAGCCGGGCGAACTGCGCTTTGCCTCAGGCGACATCATGGTCATGGTGGGCGCCGTTTGCTTTACCTTGCAAATTACCATTATTGGCCACTATGTCAACAAGGTTGATGGCGTGCTTCTGAGCTATATGCAACTTGTGGTCTGCGCCCTCTTGGGCGTGCCATCCATGTTTATCTTTGAGGATCCATCCTGGAGCGCCATGGTGGGTGCTTTCGTGCCAATCATCTACGCCGGCGCCTTTTCCTCGGCCATTGGCTTTACCTTGCAAATCATTGGCCAACGCGGTGTTAATCCAACAGTGGCCTCCCTTATTATGAGCCTAGAAAGTCCCATCGCCGCCATCGCCGGCTGGCTCCTCTTAGGAGAACTCATGAGCAGTCGCGAGCTCGTAGGCTCATGCCTCATGATTGTCGCCATCGTCCTAAGCCAATTGCCAAAGGACTGGCTACACGTCAAACACCGAAAGACCGTCAAGGAATAGACAAAAACCGGAGTTGCCACAAAGGTAGCTCCGGTTTTTCTGTTTACTGCCCACTAGCCGCTGCATTTCTGTTACAATAAAAGAAAAACGCGGACAAAAGGAAAGGAGGTGGGAGGATGCAAAAGGTTGTAAATATTGGTAATGTGGGTGTGATTGCTCAGTATATGACGCCGGCGGTGTTTAAGTATATTGGCGAAAGCCGCATTGAGAGCTTTGAGAGCTTCGATGAATTTGTGCTCATGGCCTTCGACTGGTACGACATTCACACAGAGCGCACCGAGGATGCCAAAATCATTGTTTATCTCGACGAAAACGATCTCTTTTTTATTTGCACCGACCAGGCAAGCGAAGACTATTGCAAGAGCGGTTTAGAGAGGGCGGAGGCGGAGAGCACCAACACCAATCTCCAGCTTTTGTGCCGCTTTTTCATTCGCCTTTTTCGTGGCGATACGGCCTATCTTGACCGCTTTGAGGCCGAAATCAATGAATCCATCGACAGGCTCCTTTCGGGCGAGCTTGAGGATGTGACGGCAAATGTGATTGCAAAGCGTCAGGAACTTTTGCGCCTGAAGCATTATTACGAGCAGCTCGATGCCGTCTTTGACGAATTTGTGCTGGCCGACAACGCTCTCTTAACAAGTGATGCGCAAAACCGCATAGCCATTTTGAGTGCACGCACCGACCGCTATCTGAGCAAGGTCACCAATTTGCAGGAGCTTGTGAGCCAAATGCAGGCTACCTATGAGTCGCAGCTGTCTATACAGCAGAACAATTTAATGAAGTTTTTTACCGTCATCACAGCCATCTTTTTGCCACTGACCCTCCTTGTGGGCTGGTATGGTATGAATTTTTCTAATATGCCAGAGCTCACCTGGACCTACGGATATCCTGTTTTGTGCATTGGAAGCGCCGTGCTTGTGGTGTGGATGATATGGTACTTTAAACGCAAAAAATGGCTATAAGAAAAGGGGACGAGCGGGAAATAGACATACAGCCTTCAATTGAATAAATAAAGCCTTCCACCCCTCATCCATCTACTCTGCCTTCCCTAGAGGGAAAGGCGGAGTAGATGGATGCAATGGGGGAAAGGCTTATTCTGTTGCATATACGTATTTTTAAAAATCGCTATTTCCCGACTGTCGCTTTTGTTTATTTCTTTTTGCCTTTCTTTTTATCTTTTTTCTTATCCTTGTTTTTGTCCTTTTTTGCGTGGGCCTTGGCGTGCTTCTTATCATAGCTTAGGAGCTGATCTACAAGGGCTTCGGCTTTGGCGAGCTCTTGCACGGCGCTGTCGTTCATAAGAGCGCGGAAGCTGTGCATGGCACGGGTGAGGACTGGTGTTTCATCATCGCCTAGGAGCTTGTGCATATGCTCGAGGTTGTAGAAGGAGTCGTAGTAATGGCTCAAGCATTGGTTAAGACGGCGCACATAGAGGTATTGCTTGGAAAGTGGGTAGTTGGCGAGGGGTGAAAAATCCTCAAAGAGGTAGCGGCTTGTTTTGCAAAGAGCACGCACGCCTTCGACCTCGTCCAACACGGTCAAATCGCAAACGGTGAGGGCATCGTGCACAGCGTGGTAGCGACGCACAAATTGCTCACGAGCCAATTCCTCTACGCTGCGCTTTTCCTTGGAGGTCATAAGGGCGGCAATGGTGAGGTGGAGGGCTTCGTTAAAGGCACCTTGGGAATCAAGCTGACTGAAGGCATCGCAAAGCTCCATGACCTCGCTGTTTTGCTCAATCATGAGGGCGTCTGCCAAGGGCACAAGGTCCATGCGGCGAGAATTGTGGATGCTCTTTAAAATGGAGTTGATGCTGCGCAGGTCTTCCAAATCGCGATAAAGGGAGAGGTACATGGCCTCGGCGCGCTTAAAGGGCTTTTCATCACAATAAGGACGGATGAATTCTAGGAGGGCGTATTGACGGCGCAAGGCCACACGCAAATCGCTGAGGTTGGCATTTTCATCTGGGTCCTCCATAAAGGCATCGCGGGCTTGGATGATTTGCGCGTGCTGGCGTTCCATCAGCTGGCCAATGCCCAAATCGAGGCGTTGGCTGTACAAATCGAGGTTGTTCATACCAGAAAAATCAAGGTTGTTGATGCGAATGGCTTCCTTTGGTGCAGCAGGCATCAGATAGAGCATTTCGCCGCGTCCCTTTTTAAAATGGACGTCCATGCCCGTCATGAGGCGTACCCAATCGCTCAAATAAGGCTCGTGACCAATGACCACCAGGGTTTCTCCGTGGCTGTGGTCGCGAATGTCCTCGCAAAAGGCGTCAAAATCGCCTCCTGCCAAATAAGGCTTCATAACGGGTGTGGCAGTAGGCGTGTAGCGGCAGAGAATTTCTGCTGTTTGCACAGCGCGTTTTTTTGGTGAGGTCCACACGTGGAGCGTTTCCTTGGTGTTTAAAAAGCGCGCCAGGGATGGGTAGGCGTTTTCTAAGCGTTCGCGACCTTCTAGGGTGAGGGCGCGCGCGTCGTCTGTGTGATTTGGGGTGCTGTCTTCGGCATGGCCGTGGCGAATCAATATGAGTCTCATTGATGACTCCTCCCTCTGTTGGGTGTAAAGAATTTTTTGTGTTCTTAGTATAGCATCAAACAAGGTGTTGTGCCGCTTGTATTAAATATAGATGATTTTTTGGTTATTATAAGATATTTTTTAATATATTGAGGGATTTTAGAAATCGAATTATTTGATATTTCACGTTTTTTTTGATAGAATTATCGGGATAGACAGGAAAGTTGTGTCCGGCGTTGTCGCGCGAATAGATGTGCAGCGCGTGGAGAAGGGCGTTGCTCTGTGTCAACCGCCCTGCAAAATCCAAGAGGAAATTTTTAAGGAAGGTGTCCTAATGAAAATTCATTTGTTTACCCAATGTATGGTAGATATGTTCTACCCTGAAGTTGGTATTGCTGCAGTTGAGGTTCTTGAAAGACTTGGCTGTGAAATCGTGGTTCCTAAGAAGCAAGTTTGCTGCGGCCAACCACTTATCAACTCTGGCTACATCAAGGCTTCTAAGGCATCCATGAAGAACACCATCGAAGCTTTCGAAGATGCAGAAATCATCGTTAGCCTCTCTGGCTCTTGCGCATTTGCAATGAAGCACGAATATGCAAAGCTTCTTGCTGACGAACCACAATGGGCTGTACGCGCTCAACGTGTTGCCGACAAGATTTACGAATTCACCGATTTCATCGTTAACGTATTGGGCGTTACCGATGTAGGTGCTACCTTGAACAAGAAGGTAACATTCCACAAATCTTGCCACTCCACCCGTTTGCTCGGCGTAAAGGACCAACCACTCACTCTTCTTCAAAACGTTCACGGTTTGGAATATGTTGAAATGGAAAAGGCTGATCGTTGCTGCGGCTTCGGCGGTACCTTCTCTGTAAAGCAACCAGATATTTCCGAACAAATTGTTGCTGAAAAAGTTCAAACCATCATCGATAGCGGTGCCGACATCGTTTGCGGCGCTGACCAAGCATGCCTCATGAACATCGCTGGCCGTATCGACCGTCTTCGTGACAAGGGCGAGCTCCCACGCGAAATCCGTTGCATGCACATCGCTGAAATTTTGAACTGCCGTTAACGGATAGGGGGATAAAACATGGCAATTCTCTACAAGTTAGATGGTAAGGAGCAATCCTTCAAAGAACGTGTGCAAGATTGCATTGCAGACGATTTTAAACATAATGCGATTACCACTGCTACCGACGTTTTCTACAAAAATCGTACCGCTCGTGTAGCAGAAGTTCCTGAATGGGAAGATATGCGCGAAGAAGCACGTCGCATCCGTAACCACGTGCTCGATAACCTCGACTACTACCTCGACCAATTCGCAACCAACGCTGAAAAGGCTGGTTCCCACGTTTACTTTGCACAAACCGACAAAGAAGCCGTTCAACAAGTTATTGAAATCTTCGAAAACCGCGGCGCAAAGAAAATGGTTAAGAGTAAGTCCATGATGAGTGAAGAAATTGATATCAACCACGCACTCATCGACCACGGCGTAGAAGTATTCGAAACCGACTTGGCCGAAATCATCCTTCAGCTCAACGACTGGAACCCACCAAGCCACATCGTAGTTCCAGCACTTCACTTGGAACGTAACGCAATCCGCGACGTATTTGCTCGCTATGGCTACCAAGGCGATGAAGACCCAGAAAGACTCACCAAGTTCATCCGCGGCTTCATCCGCGAAAAATTCTTAAACGCTGATGTAGGTATGACCGGCTGCAACTTTGGTGTTGCTGAAACTGGTTCCTGCACCCTCGTTACCAACGAAGGTAACGGTCGTATGACCACCTCCGTACCTAACACCCAAATCGTGCTTATGGGTATGGAACGTATTGTACCAAGCTTCGAAGCTTTGGATGTACTCGTTGCCCTCCTCGTTCGTAGCTCCGTTGGTTCTAAGATTACCTCTTACTTCTCCTTGACCACTGGTCCACGTAAGTCCAGCGAAGTCGACGGTCCAGAAGAACAACACATCATCATCATCGACAATGGTCGTTCCAAGATTTTGGGCAGCGAATTCCGCGATATGCTTCGCTGCATCCGTTGCGGCGCTTGCCTCAACATCTGCCCTGTATACCGTCACATCACTGGTCACGGTTACGGCTCCATCTACCCAGGACCAATGGGTGTTGTATTGACCCCACTCCTCTTGGGTTATGACAAGGCTGGCGCTCTTCCATGGGCTTCCACCCTTTGCGGCGCTTGCTCCGACCACTGCCCAGTAAAGATTCCTCTACACGAACTCATTTTACGTCATCGTCAAATTGAAGTAGAAGAAAACGGCTACGGTGGTGCACTTGTAAACACTGTATTCAAGGGCGCAGGTATCTTCCTTTCCAACAGCAGCTTGTACAACATGGGTACCAAGGTAGGCGCTACCTTCATGCCAATCCTTGCTAAGGACCGCAAGTCCATCAAGGAAACCCCACATATTCCAGTGCTCAACGCATGGACCCAATCCCGTGACCTCAACACCCTTTCTAAGGTGAAGTTCAGAGATTGGTTTGACAAGCACGAAGCAGAAAAGAAAGGCGGGAAGTAATCCATGTTAAACGAACAACATAAGAAAGCATTTTTGCACAACGTGTCTCTCGCCCTCGGCCGTAACGAAATCCCTACCTCTGTAGAACCTTACGATTTCACCACAGGCCCACAACACGGCGTAATGAGCGAAGTGCAAACTGAAGAAGAAATCATTGCACGCTTTAAGGTAGAATGCGACAACCTCGCTATCCCTTACACCGAAACCACCCCAGACAAGGTAAAAGACACCGTTCTTGAAGTACTCAAGAGCTACGGTGGTGGCAAGGTTGTATGCCCAATGGCTCCACAAATGGACGAATACGGCCTCAACAAAGCTTTTGAAGCTGCAGAAGGCGACGATCTCCACTTTGTAAAGTGGGATGCTTCCAAGGGCCGCGAATACAACATCAATAACGCTCAAGATGCCAACATCGGTATCACCTTCCCACAAATGGCTATTGCTGAAACCGCTACCCTCGTTCAACCAATGAGCGAAGGCACCGGCCGCAGCGTTGGTCTTCTCCCAATCACCCACGTAGCAGTACTTCGTCGCTCCACCATCAAGCGTCGTATGGGTGACACCATGGTAGAACTTCGCAAGCAATACCAAGCAGATCCAGCAGGCTTCCCAAGCGCTGTGATCCACATCTCTGGCCCATCCTCCACCGCCGACATCGAACTCGTTCGTGTTGTAGGTGTTCACGGCCCAGTTAACATTACCTACGTCATCGTTAACGACTAAGAGTAAGTTTTTATCGCCCGACAACCGTCGGGCGATTTTTTTCCAAAAAAATCAGTAAAGGAAGAACGTCTATGCAGTACGAAAATGCCCACATCCATCAGCTAGAAGCACTGATAGCGTGTCGCCTAGACTATCTCGCGGCCGCAGGTGCGCACTTGAGCGAAGAGGACAAAATGCTCACACAGGAGCGGCTCGAGACGTTTTTTAGCGCGCATCTAGACAAAGATTTTTTCGTCTACACAGCCACCGATGCCGGTGAGATTGTCAGCTGCGCCATGGTGATGGTTTACGAGCGTCCCTTCCGACCAGATTTGTGCACCAGCGCCAAAATAGGCGTTGTTTATAATGTGATGACAAAGGAAGCCTACCGTGGGCAGGGTCTTGCCACTAAGGTCGTAGAAATGCTTCTCGCAGACGCCAAGGAAAAAGGCCTAGAAACCGTCATGCTCAACGCCACCAAGGCCGGCATGAGCATTTACAAACGCCTAGGCTTCGCCGAACGCTGCTACAACGAAGCCAATATGGTGTACGATATAGAATAAAGAAGCGACGTCT
>CAKQDL010000012.1 GCA_934229395.1 uncultured Peptococcaceae bacterium
TGTGTGGTAACTTCATTCTACCAAAAGAGAGCATCATGGGTCATTTTTTATTGTTCAACTTCATTTTACAATCTACCACGATCAATCGGTGGTAGAAGGTGCAAGCTGCATTTTATCCACCCATGGAGAAAGCACCGTGGACGAGCTGGCACCGCTGGAGGCCGCTGTATATATGATGGAGTAAATAATAAGGGCCATCTCCTCTTCGGACGAAGGGGAGATGGCTCAATTTGTAAGCCCACTTTCCTTGGTGCGTAAGGCTTTATTGGCATAAGCCCAAGAGCATCGCGCTACAGCCAAGGGCGAGGAAGGGAATGAGGGGGATGGACGTGGGGGGCGTGGCTTTGCGAAAGGCCATGAGCCACAAGCTATAAACAAGGGCTGCGAGGCAGGCAAGGAGAAAGGCGTAGGAAATATCTAGGGGGCCAAGATAGAAGCCCATCACGGCCATTAAAAGCACATCGCCGCTGCCAAGGCTGTTTTTGCCTACCTTCCTTAAAAGAAGGAGGGGCAGTGCTACAGTACCCATGCCTATTATATGAAGGAACCACGCTTGGGTTTGGGTGAGCAAGAGGTCCCCAAAAAGAACCAAGACCAAAAGAAGGAGGTCGCTGTCGTAAATATGCAGACTGCGCCAATCGTCTAAGGAAAGTAGGAGCAAGAGTGCGAGGGCTGTTAGCGTGGGCAGATTGTGCGCCAAGGTCCACGAACCGAAGCTCAATGCAAGGCTCAAGAGCCCGCCCAAGGCTTCAAAAAAGAGCGGCGTTTTTGAAAGTGAATTTTTGCACCGTGTGCAGTGGCCATGCGCGCAAAAATAGCCTAAAATAGGTACGAGGATTAAAAGAGAGATCGGCTCGTGGCAAGACGCGCAAGTGGGTCGTGGAAAAACGGCGTCCTTTATTCGCCGAGCTTGGGACAAATGCGCTGCAAGACCAAAGCAAAATGAACCGTAAACAATCAAGAAAAACGTAGACAAGAGCATCACCTACAAAGGATGTGAAAACATGGAGTTTATTGATAAGGCCATAGCCTGCGGGGCTACAGATGTACACATAGAGGCAGACGGACAGGCCGTGATGCGCCAATTGGGAGAGTTGGTCGCGCTGGGCCCGTGCACAAAAGCACGTTTTGAAACGCTTTTTCAAGCCCTCTACAAAAAAAGAACCTTCTTTGATTCTATTGTAGAAAACGAGGACACAAAGGTCAAAGATTTTTCGCTGTCTCTAGAAAGCGGCGAGCGGCTACGTGTGCGCCGTTATCAAACAAGAGGGCGTGCAGCCTTGGCCATTCGATTTTTACCGCGCACTGTGCCCGAGCTTGGCGATTTGGCCTGGCCAGAGGCCATCTATCATTTTGCGCGTTTGCGCAGTGGTCTTGTGCTGGTTACAGGCCCTACAGGTAGCGGAAAATCTACAACCCTGGCTGCCCTTATGACGCAAATTGCCAAGGCACGCGCCTGCCATATCATCACCTACGAAAGCCCCATTGAATATATCATAGAGGGTGAGCGGGCTCTTGTGCATCAAAGACAGGTGCCAGAGGACGCAATAAGTTTCGCCCAAGGCGCCCAAGAGGCCATGCGTTTGGATCCCGATGTGGTGATGCTGGGAGAACTGGTAGAAAAAGAAGCCATGCAAGCCGCCTTGCGCCTAGCGGAAAGTGGCCATTTGGTTTTGGCAACCATGCACGCAGCCTCATCAAGCGATGCCGTGCGTTATCTGCTCAATCATTTTGACGGCCTAGAGCGACAAATGGTGACAGAGCAATTGGCCCAATGTTTAAGAGGCGTTGTGACCCAGCGCCTTTTGGCCAACGAGGAGAAAACACAGCTTTTGCCAGTCTACGAGATTTTATTGGCCAACAGTGCTGTAAAAAATATCATCCGCACCGATGGCCTTGTGCAGCTGGCGAGTGCCATCGAAAACGGTCGCAGCGAGGGCATGATAAGCCTTGAGGAGAGCCTAGCACGGCTGGTGCAAAGACGCGCGCTTTCCTTAGCGGTGGCCAAGGACAATGCAAACAGCCTCCCACTTTTAGAGCGTTGGCTGTGATTGACGTAAAAAATAAGCGTTTAAATTGTGTTACAAAACCAATAATCGTGAGTATTATTAGTGGATATTTGACGCCTCATAAGCTATAATAGATGTGTAAATTTTGACCGTAGGGGGATTAACATGGGTAAAAAAACAATAGAAGATATTAATGTACGTGGTAAACGCGTTCTTGTGCGTGTGGACTTCAACGTACCACGCGACAAGGAAACCGGTGCTATTACCGATGATGCGCGTATGCGCGCAGCCCTTCCAACCATACAATATTTGATTGACAATGGGGCAAAGGTTATTGTCATGAGCCACCTTGGCCGTCCAAAGGGCAAGGTCAACGAAGACATGCGCCTTACTGAAGTTGGCAAGCATTTGGCTGAGCTTTTGGGCCGTCCGGTATTAAAGCTTGACGAATGTGTAGGACCAGCTGTGACTGAAGCCGTATCAAAAATGCAAGACGGCGATGTTGTTATGCTCGAAAACGTGCGCTTCCATGCCGAAGAAGAAAAGAACGATGTGCACTTTGCCAAGGAATTGGCAGCCTTGGGCGATATCTTTGTAAACGATGCCTTTGGTACTGCGCACCGTGCGCACTGCTCCACCGCTGGCGTTGGCGCCTTCCTTCCTAGCGTTACCGGCTACCTTATGAAGAAGGAATTGGCTGGCCTTGGCGCTGCGCTTATGAAACCTGTGAAGCCTTTTGTGGCTATTATTGGCGGGGCAAAAATTTCCGATAAGATTGGCGTTGTAAGCTACCTCATTGGCCGCGCAGATACCATCATCATTGGTGGCGGTATGGCCAACACCTTCCTCGCTGCACAAGGCTACGATATGAAGGCATCCCTCGTAGAGCCCGAAAGCATTGAAATTGCCAAGGAAACCCTAGAAAAAGCCAAAGCCAACGGCACCGACTTACTTCTCCCAATTGACTTTACCATTGCAAGCGCCTTCGATGCACCAGAAAGTGCCAAGGCCTGCGATGTAGACGCCATTGACGACGGTTGGATGGCTCTCGATATTGGCCCTAAGACCATCGAGATGTATGTTGACAAAATCCAAGGCGCAAAGACTATCATTTGGAACGGGCCTATGGGCGTGTTTGAACAAGAAGCCTTTGCCGTTGGTACCAATGCCCTTGCGAAGGCTGTTGCTCTTAGCGACGCTTATAGCGTTGTTGGTGGCGGCGACTCTGTGGCTGCTGTTAAAAAGAGCGGCATGGCAGATAAAATCAGCCATATTTCCACCGGTGGCGGTGCTTCCCTAGAATTTATGGAAGGCCGTGTGCTTCCTGGTTTGGCTGTTATCGAAGAAAGGGAGGACTAAGGATGAGCAGACGCCCTTTATTTGTGGCCAATTGGAAGATGAACAAAACCATTGCTGACACAAAGGCGTTTTTAAACGAATTTGCAACCTTTACCTTGCCTGAGGAAAGCGATGTGGCCATTTGCGCGCCATTTATTAGCCTTGTTGCACTTGGTGAGCAAAATCAAGTAGGTATTGGTGCTCAAGATGTGTACCCAGCAGAAGCAGGCGCCTTTACTGGCGAAGTGTCTGCTGCCATGCTCAAGGAATGCAAGGTGCGCTATGTGATTGTTGGCCATAGCGAACGTCGCGGCATTTTAGGCGAAAGCGATGCTTTTGTGGCCGAAAAATACCACTACTGCGTAGAAAACGGCCTTGTGCCAATTCTTTGCGTGGGTGAAAGCCTCGAAGAACGCGAAAACGGCACCGCAGAAGCTTGGTGCAAGGCACAGCTCGATGCGGTATTCACTGGTGAACATACCCTGCCAGAAGACATCATCGTGGCCTATGAACCAATTTGGGCCATTGGCACAGGCAAAACAGCCACCGATGACGATGCAGAGGCCATGATTGGCGCCTTGCGCGCACATCTCACCACCCTTATTGGCGCAGAGAAGGCACAAAAAGCGCGTATTCTCTACGGGGGTTCTGCAAAGCCAGAAAACATTGCTGGCCTTATGCAAAAGCCAAACATTGACGGCGGTCTTATTGGCGGCGCAGCACTCAAGCCTGAAAGCTTTAGAGACCTTATTGTAAAAGGAAGTGCCAAAAATGACTAAGCCTGTAGTATTAACCATCCTAGATGGCTGGGGCATCAACACAAGCTGCGACAACAACGCTGCTTGTCAAGCTGTGACCCCTGTTCTCGATGGCCTTTTTGCAAGCTGCCCTCATGCCAAACTTCTTTGTAGCGGCGAGGCTGTTGGCCTCCCTGCTGGCCAACAGGGCAATTCTGAGGTGGGTCATTTGAACCTCGGCGCAGGTCGCGTGGTGTATCAAGACCTTTTGCGCATCACCCGCGACATTGCTTCTGGTGCGTTTAACGAAAACCCTGCCTTTGTGCAGCTCGCAAACAACATCAAAGCGCGCGGCGGTGCTCTTCATCTTATGGGCCTTTTGTCTGATGGTGGTGTTCATTCACACCAAGAGCATCTCTTTGCCCTCTTAGAAATGGCCAAAAAGCTTGGCCTAGAAAAGGTCTATGTTCACGCCTTTATGGATGGCCGTGACGTATCTCCAACCTCTGGCGCCGGCTATATTGAAACCCTCCTAGCAAAAATGCAGGAAATTGGCGTAGGTGAGCTTGCCACCGTATCCGGTCGCTACTATGCCCTGGACCGCGATAAACGTTGGGAAAGAGTGGAACGCGCCTGGAAGGCCATGGTCAATGGCGAAGGCGAAAAAGTAACAGACGCCGTGCAAGCGGTGAAAGACTCCTATGCCAAGGATGTGACCGACGAATTCATCGTGCCAATGGTCATCGAAGGCGTAAATGGTCGCATTCAAAAGAACGATGGCATCATTTTCTACAATTTCCGTGCCGACCGCGCCAAGCAGCTTGCGCGCAGTTTTGTAGATAAAGCCTTCGACGGTTTTGACCGTGGCGATTTTGATACGATAGAGCTTGTAAGCATGACCGAGTACGACGTGAGCCTAGGTGATATGCTCACAGTGGCTTATCCACCACTCGTTTTGGAAAATACCCTTGGCGAATGGCTTGCCAAACAAGGTAAGAAGCAATTGCGCACCGCCGAAACGGAAAAATATGCCCACGTGACCTCCTTTTTCAATGGCGGTGTAGAAGCGCCAAACGAAGGCGAGGACCGCAAGCTCGTGCCATCGCCAAAGGTCGCTACCTACGACCTCGCGCCAAGCATGAGTGCAGAGGCTGTGGCCGATGAGGTGGTAAAGGGCATAGAAAGCGAACAATACGATTTTATTTTAGTGAATTTTGCCAACCCTGATATGGTTGGTCACACTGGTATTTTGGATGCAGCAGTAGAGGCTGTACAAACTGTAGATGCGTGTGTGGGCCGTGTGCTTGAAGCCGTAAAGGCAAAAGAAGGCAAGCTGCTCATTTGCGCCGATCATGGCAACTGTGAAAAAATGGCCAATGAGGACGGTACTCCGTTTACCTCCCACACCACAAACCCAGTACCATTGATTCTTTACGGTGAAGACAAGGCCTTGAGCGATGGCACCCTAGCCGATGTGGCCCCAACAGTATTGGCATTAATGAATATAGAAGCACCAAAAGAAATGACAGGAAAGTCACTTTTAAGTGAGTAAAGGAGATTAAAGTATGTCCAAGATTGAAAACATTGTAGCAAGAGAAATCCTCGATTCCCGCGGCAACCCAACTGTAGAAGTAGACGTTTACACCGAATATGGTGTTATGGGCCGCGCTGCTGTACCATCTGGTGCATCCACTGGTGCTTTTGAAGCAGTTGAGCTTCGCGACGGCGACAAATCCCGTTACCTTGGCAAGGGTGTAACCCAAGCTGTAGCTCACGTTAACGACGACATCGCTCCACAAATGATTGGCTGGGAAGTAAGCAACCAAAACGCCATCGATGCAGAGCTCATCCGTCTTGATGGTACCGACAACAAGGGCAAGTTTGGCGCCAACGCTATTTTGGGCGTTTCCCTTGCTTGCGCAAAGGCTGCAGCTGCAGAAGCTGGCCTTCCACTTTACCGTTACATCGGTGGTGCCAATGCAAAGGTTCTTCCAGCACCAATGATGAACATTCTTAACGGTGGGAAGCACGCAGACAACAACGTAGACATCCAAGAATTCATGGTTATGCCACTCGGCGCCAAGTCCTTCAAGGAAGGCCTACGCATGGGCACCGAAGTGTTCCATTCCCTCAAGGCTGTGCTCAAGGGCAAGGGCTACAACACCGCTGTTGGTGACGAAGGTGGCTTTGCGCCAAACCTCAAGTCCAACGAAGAAGCCTTCCAAGTCATCGTAGAAGCCATTGAAAAGGCAGGCTACGTACCAGGCGAAGACATCTACTTGGCCATCGACGTAGCATCCTCCGAGCTTTACAGGGACGGCATCTACCACCTAGAAGGCGAAGGCGTAGACCGCAACGCCAGCGAAATGGTTGATTTCTATGAATCCATGCTCGATAAGTACCCAATCATCTCCATTGAAGATGGTCTTTACGAAGACGACTGGGCTGGCTGGAACGAAATGACCGAACGCATCGGCAAGCGCGTACAGCTCGTTGGCGATGACCTCTTCGTAACCAACACCCGCCGTCTTTCCCGCGGTATTGCTGGTGGCACTGCAAACAGCATCCTTATTAAGGTCAACCAAATTGGTACCCTCACAGAAACCCTCGAAGCCATCGAAATGGCAAAGGAAGCTGGCTACACCGCAGTTGTATCTCACCGCAGCGGCGAAACCGAAGACGTGACCATCGCTGACATTGCAGTAGCAACCAACGCTGGCCAAATTAAAACCGGTGCACCATCCCGTACAGACCGCGTAGCAAAATACAACCAACTTCTCCGTATCGAAGAAGAATTGGGCGAACGCGCTACCTATCGTGGCCGTGAAGGCTTCTATAACCTCAAGTAAGTCTTGCATTGATGGCTCAAATGTGCTATCATAATTTGGTGGTTAAGAAAATTTAGCCCTATTTTCGGATTAAGGAGGATACTGTATGTTGCATACCGTTTTGCAGGTTCTGCAAATTATCTGCTGCCTAGGCGTCATTGCTACAGTTTTACTGCAGTCCGGACGTAGCGCTGGTTTATCTGGCTCCATCAGTGGCGGTGCAGAAACATTCTTAGGCAAAAAAGGCATGGACGATCAGCTCGCAAAGTTCTCTGCAGCTTTTGCATTGTTGTTCATGATTTTGTCCTTTGTGCTCACCATGCTACTTGGCTAAAAAATAATATAGATGCACGCTTCGGGGTGCATCTTTTTTTGTATTTATTTATGGGAGATGGATGATATGTATTTAAATAAAAACTTCCTCGATTTTATGTTTTCTGGCAAGCTTCATTACAATGGCACCACCGAGGATCTCTTCATAGTGAACGAACCGATTGGTTTTTTGGTGGTTACCAAAGGCCGCGTGGTCATGGCTGATCCTTACGCCATCAACTACGGCGCTGTCGTGAGCGAAAAAATTGAAAGTGGCAAGTACCCAGTCAATATTCTTACCGCGCACGTAGAACCACATGATGAAGTCAAGGTAGCAGGTTTCCTCATGCGCTTTGATGAAGAGGCAGTGCCAGACACTTGGCAAATGTGCTTGCCAAACTTTGTCAACGACAAGGAAATTCCGGACGATGGCTATTATGGCGTTTCTACAGAAAGTGGCAACCTCACCATCTGCGCAGAGCAAACCGTCGGCTGGCTCGTGGAACACATCGACGAATCGGCAGAGGTATTGGCAGATATTGAAAAGCAAATCAGCGAAACCTATTTTTCTAACGGTGGCGTGGCCAACACCATTCTCCCTGGGCTAGAAGTGAACCTCATTACCATGGTAGGTGGCTCTCCAGCGCAAGGCTATCCTGCTTATTGGGGCTACAAGGATGGCAAGGTTGTTTGCATGGCTGTCGATTTTCTTGTAGCAGACTAAGCATTCTCTCTTGACAGCGGCTATAATAATCAGTATTATTTTATAGGGCACCCTTTTAAGGGTCGTAGTATGTAAATTCGTCCCTATTCATGAGAATAGGGATTTTTTTTGTTATTATATTGAGGAGGAGCTTTATGACAAAATATATCTTTGTAACTGGTGGGGTTGTTTCATCAATTGGTAAGGGGATTGTGGCAGCATCTCTGGGCCGCCTTTTGAAGAACAAGGGCTACAAAATCACCACCCAAAAATTTGACCCTTACATCAATGTAGACCCAGGCACCATGAGCCCATATCAACACGGTGAAGTGTTTGTTACCGAAGATGGTACTGAAACCGACCTCGACTTGGGCCACTATGAACGTTTTATCGACATCAACCTCAATAAATATTCCAATGTAACCACCGGTAAGGTCTATTCCGAAGTACTCCGCAAGGAACGCCGTGGCGATTACCTAGGTGCAACGGTTCAGGTGATTCCTCATATTACCGATATGCTCAAGGAAAAAATCCGCCGTGCTGGTGAAACCTCCGATGCAGAAATCGTTATCACCGAAGTAGGTGGTACCGTTGGCGACATCGAATCCACCCCATTCATCGAAGCCATTCGTCAAATGAAGAGCGACATGGGTGCAGACAACGTGCTCTACATCCACACCACCCTTCTTCCATACATCAAGGCTGCAAGTGAAATGAAAACCAAGCCTACCCAACACAGCGTAAAGGAATTGCGCGGCCTTGGTATTCAACCAGATATTTTGGTGGTTCGTACCGAAATGCCAATGGGCGAAAGCATTCGCAAAAAGCTCGCTCTCTTCTGCGACGTAGAACCAGAAGCCATCATCGAATCCCGCGATGCAGAAAGCCTCTATCAAATTCCACTTAACCTTCAAGCACAAAACATGGATAACATCGTTTGCCGCAAGCTAAAGCTTGAAGAACGTCCATCTGATATGACCGAATGGGTTGCCATGGTCGATCGCATTATGAACATCAAGCAAACCGTGCGCATTGCTTTGGTTGGTAAATATGTACAGCTCCACGACGCTTACCTCAGTGTTGTAGAATCCTTGAGCCATGCCGGCTTTGCTCATGATGTAGAAATTAAAATCGACTGGGTAGATGCTGAACAGCTTTGCAAGGATTGCGTTGCTGACATTCTCAAGGATGCAGATGGTATCTTGGTACCTGGCGGCTTTGGCGAACGCGGTATCGAAGGCAAGATTTTGGCCATTCAATACGCACGTGAAAACAACGTACCATTCATGGGCATCTGCCTTGGTATGCAAATGGCTGCTGTTGAATTTGCACGCAACGTGCTCGGTTGGGACGATGCCAACTCTGCAGAATTCGACAACCACACCCCACACAACATCATCGACCTTATGCTCGATCAAAAGGATGTTGAAGACATGGGTGGTACCCAACGTCTTGGTCAATACCCATGCCGTCTTGTTGAAGGCACTGTGGCACGCGAACTCTATGGCAGCGAAGAAGTGATGGAACGCCACCGTCACCGCTATGAATTCAACAACGACTTCCGCGAAATCTTCACCAACCATGGCATGGTCTTCTCAGGTCTTTCTCCAGACGGCCGTTTGGTAGAAATCATTGAACTTCCAAACCATCCATTCTTCGTTGCAAGCCAATTCCACCCAGAATTTGTTTCTAGACCTAACCGTCCACAAAGCATTTTCAAGGGCTTCATTGGCGCTGCAAAGACCTACAGCGAAGCAAAGTAAGTTATCCTTGATTGTCTTCCTCACGTTTTACCGTGGGGAAGATTTTTTTTGAAAAATTTTTCCACCCATGAAAGATTTAGCCCGGCTCAATCGTATATATAGTGAAGGCCAAAACAAGGAGGACTTTATAATGAAAAAGAAACTAACAATGATTCTAGGTTTGGTTTTGGTGGCAGCGTTGATGCTACCTGTGGCATCCTTTGCAGCAGGTGGTGGCTATGGCATGGGTAATGGCTGCGGCCGTGGCCAAAGTGCTGGCTATGTAGATGCCAACGGTGACGGCGTGTGTGACAATCGTGGCCAAGGTACAGGTACTGGCTATGTCGATGCCAACGGTGATGGCGTTTGCGACAACCGC
The DNA here is from genome assembly GCA_934229395.1 of uncultured Peptococcaceae bacterium. Lineage (GTDB taxonomy): Bacteria > Bacillota > Peptococcia > Peptococcales > Peptococcaceae > UMGS1590. Next base: position 10,049 of record CAKQDL010000012.1, read on the forward strand.
GGCAACGGCGCTGGCTATGCCAATGGCGATGGCATCTGCGACAACCACGGTGCTGGCTTTGTTGATGAAAACGGCGATGGTGTGTGTGAGAACCGCGGTAACGGTCAAGCTTGTCACAGTGGCATGGGCCGTCATCACGCAAACAGATTAAACTAACGAAAGAAGGGGTAGTGTGCGAAGCGACTATGAGGTGGAAGTAGCCATAGAAAAATACGCATCAAGTGTCAAACGTATTTGTTTTTTGCACCTAAAGAATGCTCATGATACCGAAGACATTTGTCAAAATGTCTTTTTGAAATATGCGCTCCACGATGCCCCTTTTGAAAGTGACAAACATGAAAAAGCATGGATTCTCCGTGTGGCACTCAACGAAAGCAAGGACCTTCTCAAAAATTTTTTCCGGAGCCACATGGTATCCCTGCAAGATTACGTAAGGGAAGAAGGCATATTTCAAGAAGAGGTGTCCGAAACCCTCGAAGCGGTGTTGGCACTGCCTGAAAAATACCGCCGCGTCATCTATTTATACTATTACGAAGGCTACGATGCCAAAGAAATTGCCACAATGCTGGACACTAGCGCCAATACCGTCTATACACAGTTGGCGCGAGCAAAGGCACAGCTCAAAGATATTTTAGGGGGTGAGGCAGATGAATAAGCAAATAAAAAACGCCTTTGAAGCAGTTCAAGCTGACGATGCGCTAAAAAACATCATTCGCCAAAGCTTGGCCCAGCGCAATCATCGTGCGCAAAAAATGCCTCGCGCTAGAGGTTTGCAGCTTGTTCTTGTAGCTGCCTTTTGTCTGCTTTGTGCCGTGGGCCTTGGTGGTTACCAAAGCTTTATGGCAACAACGGCGGTGATTAGTATAGACATCAACCCATCTATTGAGATTAACGTGAACCGTTACAACCGTGTGGTGGATTTCAAAGCTTATAATGAGGATGGTCAAGCGCTACTAGACGGCCAATCCCTCAAATACAAAACATACAAAGAGGCTGTCGATACGCTCCTTGCAAGCGACAAAATTGAAACAAGCATAGCGAGTGGCGGTGAGCTCGTGCTCAGTGTGGCGCCTGAAAACGGCACACAGGGTGATGCCATCACAACCTATCTCAACGGTTGCACCAAAAACATTGAAAATGCCAGCTGTGAAACCGTAAGTTATGAGAGCATAGAAAAAGCCCATGCCTTGGGCATGAGCTGTGGGCGCTATAAGGTGTACGAAAAAATAGTGGCTTACGAGCCAGATTTTACAGCAGAAACGTGCAATAATATGACCGTGCGCGAGCTCCACCAAAAGCTCGGTGAACACGAAGGATCAAGCTGTAGCGAAAATGACACTACGTGCCAAAATAATCAGGCCAACGGCCACGGCCACGCTTATGGCCGAAGTCACGAGTAAAACATAAAAAGAGCACCTATGCATGATTGTGAAGAACAATGCATAGGTGCTTTTCTTATGCTGCTTTTTTGTCGTCCTTTACAAAAACAACGACCAAGGCAAGGGCGCAAAGCATAAGCAGGAAGGCGCCAAAATAAGCGGAATTGACACCTGCGATTTGGGCTTCGATGCTTTGAGGATTCGCGGCGCTTGCAACAACAATGGTATTTACAGTGATGAGAATGGCTGTGCCGAGAGAACCGGCAATGGTTCTGAAGGTGTTGGAAATAGCCGTGCCGTGGGCAATGACCTTGTTGGAAAGTGCGTTGAGGCCCCAGGTGTTTACTGGCATATTCACCAAGGAAAGGCCGAGCATACGCATGGCATAGGTGAGAGACAAAAACAAAATCGGTGTGTTTTCATCCATCATCGCAAGAGGAAGGGTGAAGAGGGCGACCAAAATTAAGCCGGGAATGGCCAAGACGCGTGGCCCATATTTGTCGAATAATCGGCCGCTGATTGGGCTCATAACTGCCATAACGAGGGCACTCGGTAGCATAACGAGGGCAGATACGCTGGCGCTGTAGCCGCGAATGGTCTGGATGTAAATTGGGTTGATGATGCCGCCAAAAATAAGGGCGGCATTGATGAGCATGGTTAGGATAACAGAAACAGCGTATTTTTTGTTGGTTAAAATATCCACCTTGAGCAAAGGCTCATCCATTTTGAGTTGGCGACGGACGAAAACAATAAGAGCAACCACGCCAACAAAAAGAGTCGCTACTACGCTAGCACTAAAGCCAGAGGAACCGATGGAACTGAAGGCATAGAGAAGACCGCCAAAGCCTAGGCTAGAAAGCAAAACGGAAGGCTTATCGAGCTTGATGTTGGTGGATTCGCCAAGGTTTTCAAGATAAAAATAAGCCACAACAATGGTCAGCGCTGCAAGAGGCGCGATGCCATAAAAAAGCACGTGCCAGTTAAAGGCGTCTACAATAAGGCCAGCAATAACAGGCCCAATGGCAGGTGCAAAACCCATAATCAAACCAATAAAGCCCATGCCAACACCGCGGTATTGGCGAGGAAGGGTGAGGAGCATGATGGTTTGCCCCATAGGCATCATCACACCAGCGCCAGCGGCCTGAAGCATACGTGCCAATAAAATAACCGGGAAGCTTGTGGCCATGCCGCAAAGCACAGTGCCTAGAGTAAAAATACCCATAGAAGCAAAGAAAAGCGTTCTCGTTGAAAAACGGTCAATCAGAAAAGCAGTAACAGGAATCATGATACCGTTTACAAGCATGAAGCCTGTGGTGAGCCATTGAGCGAGGGATGCATCAATTTGCATTTCCTTCATAATGCTCGGTAGTGCAGGCGCGAGGAGGGTTTGGTTCAAAATAGAAATAAGCCCGCCAAACAAAAGCACCGCGTTCATAATGAAGTGCTCCTTGGTCATGCCGAATCTTTGATAAATAGCGATAACAAGGACCTTCTTTCGTATAGAATGTACAAATTTTGGAGATAAAAATAAGACCACCTTAATCTCGCCAGAAGACTAAGAATGATCCATCATCGTGCCACCAGAGCACTATATTTATCATACCGCAAATATGGAAAAAGTCAATAAGTCATGGACATTTTCTCCAAAAAATAAACACGTGACGTTTTTTGTATAGTGGAAATGGACAATGTGCGCGTGAGGGAAGATGTTTTCTGAAAATGAAAAATGTGCTAAAATGTTCAAAACGAACGAAGGAGTGGAACAATGAACACACATATCACAAGAGAAGAAGCGCTAGAATTGCTGACCAAGTACAACAAGGAATCCTTTCATCTTGAGCACGCGCTCACGGTAGAAGGCGTTATGGGCTACTTGGCACGTGCCCTAGGCTATGCAGAGGATGAACATTTTTGGCGTATGGCAGGTCTTTTGCACGATGTGGACTTTGAACAATTTCCAACGGAACATTGCCAAAAGGCGCCAGCACTTTTGGCTGAGCTTGATGCAGAGCCTGAGCTTGTGCACGCCATTTGCAGCCACGGCTATGGCTTGGTGAGCGATGTGGCACCGGAGCATGAAATGGAAAAGGTGCTCTTTGCCATTGATGAGCTTACGGGCCTTATTGGTGCAGGCGCTCTTATGCGTCCATCAAAGAGCGTGCAGGATATGGGTGTCGACAGTGTGAAGCGTAAGTTTAAGGACAAACATTTCGCTGCCGGCTGCTCCCGCGATGTGATTCGCCAAGGCGCCGAAAACCTCGGTTGGGAGCTCAAGGCACTCTTTGAGCATACCCTTATGGGGATGCGCGAATGTGAAGACAGCGTGCGTGCCGAGCTACCACAGCTCATCCAACGCGCCCAATATGAGTGCATAGACGAGAGCGTATAGCACCCCATTGCCAATAGCAATGGGGTATTTCTTTTATTAAGATGGCTTAATATAAATAATGGTGATACAATATATTTAAGAAAAGCGGTCGTTTTCTTACGACACCTTATTGATACATTCATCTCAAGGAGGAAACAATTATGGGTAAACCATCTGTACATCCAATGGGCACCATCATCTATAAGCCGGAAAAATGCTTCAATGGCTTCACCGTGTTCCAAGCAAACGAAAAAGGCGCAACCATCGTTGATATGAACGGTGGCGTTGTCAATCACTGGGCTGGCCTTCAGGGCTTTCCAAATAAGCTCTTGCCAGGCGGCTATATGATGGGTTCACGCGGTCAGCGTAACTCTGAATTTGGTTGGCAAGACCAAAAGGATCTCGTGCAGGTCGATTGGGATGGCAACATCGTTTGGGAATTTAGCAAAAACGAATACATTGAGGATGAAGGTTATGATGCTCAGTGGATGGCGCGCCAGCATCACGATTATCAACGCGAAGGCAACCCTGTTGGCTACTATGTGCCGGACATGGAATGCAAAACCGACAGTGGCAACACCTTGATTCTTACCCACCACGATGTTATAAAACCAGAAATATCCCTTCACAAGCTCATCAGCGACCGCATCATTGAAGTGGATTGGGAAGGCAATCTTGTTTGGGAATGGTCTGTTGCAGATCATTTTGAAGAACTCGGCTTTGACGAAGCAGCCAAAAATGCCATCGCGCGCAATCCTAACATTGTGCCTTGCGGCCTAGGTGACTGGATGCACATCAACTGCATGAGCGTCCTCGGCCCTAACAAATGGTACGATGCCGGCGATGAACGCTTCCATCCAGACAACATCATTTGGGATGGCCGACAAACCAACATCATTGCCATCTTAAGCAAGGAAACTGGCGATATCGTGTGGAAGCTGGGGCCAGACTACACCACAGGCAAGGCCAAGGAAATTGGCCAAATCATTGGCCAGCACCATGCCCATATGATTCCACAAGGACTTCCTGGCGCAGGCAACATCCTTATTTATGACAACGGTGGCTGGGCAGGCTATGGCGCACCAAACCCTGTTTCTCTCACCGGTGTGAACAACTGCCACCGCGATTATTCCCGCATTTTGGAAATTGACCCAGTAAGTATGGAAATTGTATGGCAATGCCGTCCAATGGATTTGGGCTACAAGCAACCATTTGTGGCAGACCATTTCTACAGCTGCTACATTTCTAGCGCTCAGCGCCTCCCTAACGGTAACACCCTCATCACCGAAGGCTCCGATGGCCGTTTGTTGGAAGTCACCCAAGACCACGAAATTGTATGGGAATACTTAAGCCCATACTTTGGCGAAAAGGGCATTGATACCAACATGGTTTACCGCGCTTATCGCTATCCTTATGAGTACTGCCCACAAGCAAAGGTACCACAGGAAGTGGCCATTGCCCCAGTGGACAACATTGACTACCGTCTCCCAGGTGCAAAGGGCAAAGAATTCCGCCGCTTGGTAGAAGTAGAAGGCACCGAAGGCTATGGCAAGGTCGCAGGCTTCTGCTTGGCCACTGAAGAAGAATAAAAACACGAAAGCGTTTCGAGCAAATCGAAGCGCTTTTTTATATTTGCGCTGGAAAAGGTATGCATTGGGTACGCGGGTACGCGTATACTAGAGATAATAAAACGGAAAGAAGTATAAATATGAACGCACAACATTTTCGAAAGATTTTGCTTTTTGCGCAAGAGCGATAAAGAAATGAACAAATAGAGCCTGGTATCAGCATAGGCTTGGCTGTGTTTCAAAAGAATCATGCAGGCGCATTCGTTATAAAATGTAATTAACACTAGACATTTATGCCTAATAAGCGTACAATACGTTTGTTGTGTCCTTTAAAATGTTGGTGTTTCTAGCGTTTGAAGGACGTCATTGTATTTAGGCAAAGAGGCTTAAATATTTTTTTTGTGCATTTTTATAGTATTGCTAGAGGGCAAAACAAAAAAGAAAGAGGGAAATTGTGAGTATTGTTTCATTCAAACGGCGTTTGAGCAGAGAATTTAGCGGCTACAATGCCCAAAAATTCACCAAGGACTTATTAGCAGGTGTTACAGTTGCGGCTGTTGCCTTACCACTTGCGCTCGCTTTTGGTGTAAGTAGTGGCGCCGACGCAGGTGCAGGTCTTATTACAGCAATTATTGCCGGTCTTTTGATTGGCGGGCTATCTGGTGCGTCCTATCAGATTTCTGGTCCTACCGGGGCCATGAGTGCCATTCTCTTGGGGCTTTCAGCACAGTATGGGCTTCAAGGCGTGTTTGTGGCAAGCTGTATGTCAGGTATTATCCTGATTATTGCCTCCGTCCTAAAGGCTGGTAAGCTCGTTTCCTTTATTCCGAAGAGCGTTATGACAGGCTTTACCAGTGGTATCGCCGTCATCATCGCCGGTGGCCAAATTGACAACTTCTTTGGTACCACCTCCGAAGGCAGTGGTCTTATTGAAAATATTGCTTCCTATTTTAGACTTGGCTTTCACATCAACCCATCTTCCCTTTTCTTTGGGATGGTGGTTGTTTTAATCATGATTTTTTGGCCAAAGCGCTTCCAACAATATTGCCCAGCATCTCTTTTGGGGATTATTGTGGCCTTGGTGCTTCATCTCGTTCTTCCTATGGAAGTTGCAGAAGTTGGCGCCATTCCAACCACCCTTTTGCCAGATGTGCGCCTGACCTTCTCTGAAATTCCCTGGACAAACATTTCCAGCCTTATTGCACCAGCGTTTTCCATTGCAGCCCTTGGGATGATTGAATCCCTCCTTTGCGGCTTGAGTGCAGGGAATATGAAGCATGAACCAATTGATGCCGACCAAGAAATCTTCGCGCAAGGCGTGGGTAATATGCTTATCCCATTCTTTGGTGGTGTGCCAGCAACGGCTGCTATTGCACGTACCAGCGTGGCCATCAAATCTGGTGGCCAAACACGTATGGTAAGCATCATCCACTCCTTGGTGCTTTTGGCAGCCATGTTCCTTTTGGGGCCACTCATGTCCAAAATTCCAATGCCAGCTCTAGCCGGCGTACTTATGATGACCGCTTGGAACATGAACGACTGGAAAGCAATCAACCATATTTTCTCCGATCGTTTAAAATCCAGTATGATTAACTTCTGCGTCACCATGGCCGGCACCATCATCTTCGACCTTACCACTGCCATCATCATGGGTATTTGCGCATCCGTAATCATCTTCGTTGTCAATAGCTCCAACCTTCATGTAGAAGTAAGCGATATCGACTTCGACCGTCTAGGCTACAAGGCCGACATTCACCGCCATGCCGTAAAAATTGTTTACGTCAGCGGCCCGCTCTTCTTTGCATCTCAAGGCGTTTTAACCAAAAAAATCTCCAAGCACATCGAATGTTCCACCGCCATCATCCTTTCCATCCGAGGCGTGTCCTCCATCGACGAAAGCGGCGCAGCCGAGCTCAAAGAAATCTACGAAATGTGCCAAGATGCAGATACAAAATTCGTCCTCTGCGGCGTAGCACAGCCAGTACAGAAAAAACTCAAACGCTACGAAGACAAGGTATCCGACCACGTAGCATGGGATGCCATCAAAGCTGTAGAGTATATAGAAGAAACGTATTGATAAAGTTGTCCCGCTCCACAAGGAGCGGGTGAATGACACAATAATAGCCCCTAGTTGCGAGATGCAACTAGGGGCTATTGTTATCTTGTGAGCAAAGTTCTATCGGAGAGAACGAGGTTGGCGTTTTTGTAGTAGTGCATGATGTCTTCTTGGGTCATGTTGGCGCGTTCTTCACCTTGGATATCTAGGATGATTTTGCCACTGTCCATCATGATGGTGCGGTTGCCGACGCTGAGGGCGCTTTCTAGGTTGTGGGTAATCATGAGGGTGGTGATGTTGTCTTCGGTGACAATGTCGTTGGTGAGGCGCATGACGTTTTCGGCGGAAATTGGGTCGAGGGCTGCGGTGTGTTCATCTAAGAGGAGCACATCTGGGGTCACGATGGTGGTCATAAGTAGGGCGATGGCTTGGCGTTGACCGCCAGAGAGGGTGCCAACTTTGACCTTCATTCTATCTTCTAAGCCCATACCAAAGTGAGAGAGTGGTTCACGGAAAATATCGCGGTTTTTCTTTGTAAGTGGGAAGCGCAGGGGACCGATGCGGTTAGAGGTGTAGGCTAGGGCGAGGTTTTCTTCGATGGTCATATTGGCAGCTGTGCCTTTAAGTGGATCTTGGAAAAGTCGACCGATGATGCGGGAGCGCTTGTGGGCAGGCATATAGGTAATGTCACGGTCTTCGAGCTTAATTTGGCCGCGATCAACAAAGAAATCGCCGCAAATAGCGTTAAACATGGTGGATTTGCCGGCGCCATTGGAGCCTACAACGGTGATAAAATCGCCCTTGTTGATATGAAGGGAGAGGCCGTCTAAGGCTTTATGGGCGTGGGCTGTGCCTTTTGAAAAGGTTTTTTCTAATTTATTTAAGGTCAGCATGGCTCATATTCTCCTTTTTGGCGCGGGACATTTCGTAAAATTGTTTCAAGGCTGGGATGGCCAAGGCAATGGTTACAATAACGGCGGAAAGCAGGCGGAAGGCTGCTGTTGGGAAGATGTTTGTTTGGTAAGCAAGGGCAATGAGGAGTCTGTATACAACGGAACCCAATACAGCGGCACAAAGGCCACTGAGAACACCTTTTTGCCCCAGAAAGGCCTCGCCAATAATAACAGAGGCCAAGCCCACAACCAACATCCCAACGCCGCTGGAAATATCGGCAAATTGCTGATACTGGGCCAAGATGCCACCAGAAACGGCGATGATGCCGTTGGAGATGGCGAGGGCCAAAATTTTGGTGATCTTGATATTGATGGAAGAAGCGCGCACCATGTCTTCATTATCGCCGGTGGCACGAATGGAAAGACCGATGCGTGTTTTAAAGAAATAATGTAAGAGCACAATGCAAAGCGCAACGAGAACGATGTTTAAAAGCATTTTGCTCATGTTTAGACTGCCACCACAAAGAGGTGCGACCACTTGGAAAATGGTATCTTTACCAATGAGGGTCATGTTGGATTTGCTGCCCATGGCGAGCAGGTTTACTGAGTAAAGGCCACTCATGGTGAGAATACCGGCGAGGATGGCTGGAATATTGAGATAAACGTTCAATGCACCAGTGACCACGCCAGAAAGGGCGCCGGCCAAGAGGGCGAGAGCAATACCGAGAATAGGATGTCCCGCTTGCGTTGCCACCGCTGACACAACCAAGCCGAAGGTAAAGCTACCTTCGGCTGTGAGGTCAGGGATGTTCAAAATTCTAAAGGACATATATATGCCGATGGCCAAGAAGCCGTAAATCAGCCCTAGCTCTAAGCTACCTAGAAATAAAGTCATAAGAAATTGACATCTCCTTTTTGCGAGTGATGATTACTTGTCGTCACCAGTGGTTTCTTTTACAAAGGTGGCGTTATCGGTGGCACCGTCTGGGAAGGTGATACCAATGTCTTTGATAAGGTCTTCGTTTAATACTTCGTTGCTTGCTGGGAAGACAACAGCTGGAATGTCTTTAACGGCTTTGCCTTCGAGGTATTCAATGATCATGTCGGCAGTTTTTGCACCGATTTCTTTGTCACTCATGGCTACAGTGGCCATGGCGCCGGCTTCAACGGTGGCTGCAGAGCAAGCGTAGGTTGGCTTTTTAAATTCGCGGGTCACTTGACCAACGAGGGCCATACCGCTTTGTACCATGGCGGAGTTTGGAATAAATACAGCGTCTACCTTAGGGAAGAGGTTTTGAGCGGCTTGTTGAATTTCGGAAGAGTTGGTGATAACGGCTTCTTCATAGGAAAGGCCTTTTTCGTCGAGATAAGACTTGGCTGCTTCTACGGTAGAAACAGCGTTGTCTTCACTGGTGTTGTAGATGAAGCCGTAGGTTTTTACATCCGGAGTGAGTTTTTCTGCAAGAGCAAAGATGTCTTCAACTGGGATGGCGTTGCTGGTGCCAGTGGCGTTTTTGTCTGGGGCATCCATGTCTGAGATGATGCCGGCGGCTACTGGGTCGCTGACAGAGGTGAAGAACACAGGAATGTCGCTACCGGCTGCTACGCAAGCTTGCGCTGCTGGAGTAGCGATTGGTGCTAAAACGTCGACGTCTTCGGTAATCAGATTTTGTACGATGGTGTTAAGGTTGGATGCATCGCCTTGGGCGTTTTGATATTCAATCTTGACCTTGTCTTCGCCATAACCCTTGGCTTCAAGCTCTTCAATAAGGCCTTCGCGCATATCGTCAAAGGCTGGGTTGTCCATGGCTTGGACAATGGCTACAGTGACTTGATCGTCTGATGCTTTTTCGCTAGAGGCGCTAGAGGAGGCATCAGAGCCACCGCCGCAGCCGGCGAAAGTGAGGAGCATGGTTGCTGTGAGTGCAGAAGCGATGAGTTTTTTGAACTTGTTGTTTTTCATGGGAATAACCTCCAAAATTTTTTTGTTGGAAAGCCAAGAAGTGGGTGGTTTTAGGTATAAAAAAAACACCTATCCTTTACCTAAAGGACAGATGCAACATCTGCGGTACCACCTTTATTAGCCCAAATGGACTCACCTCAAGCAGGATGCCAACACATCCCTCACCCTTAACGCGCGTGTTACGTCAGCTGCTACTGGTTGCCGTTCGCAGTGCCCTCCGTGGCCCATTATGCTAGCGCGTGTTTATCAGGCTTCCACCAACCCTGAATCGCTGGGAAATCGTTTGCTAACTTTACTTCCACATCTTTGGTTTAAGGTTATTTTATGGGATGAGGTGTCATCTGTCAATAGGCATTTGTCTTTTTTTAAAAAGTTTTTGTCATATATTTACAAAAAAAACTCGGCGCTCTCGTTGGTGCCGAGCAAGACAAAAGAAAAACGGCACATTTTTTGCTGTGCCGTTTTGGGTCTTAGTGATGGCTGCAATCGTGGTGGTCGCAGCTGATTTGGTTGTCTTTGAGGGTGCCGGCGAGGTAGGCGGCCAAGACGTCCTCGATTGGGCCAGAGCAGCCGCGGATGACCTTGATGCCGTTGGCGGTGAGCACGTTGAGTGCGCCTTCGCCCATGTTGCCAGCGAGAAGCAAGCGAATGCCCATGCGTGCCATGGTTGGTGCAATGTCAGACTTGCAGCCGCAGCCCTGTGGAGAAGCGAGGTCTTCTTGCGCTACAACAGCGCCGTTTTCGGTGGTGACAACGGTGTAATGATCGCAGTGACCAAAGTGATCGTCAATTCTGCCATCTCTTGTTGGTAATGCTAATTTCATAATTGTATCCTCCTGTTCATTGTGGGTATTATACAACGTTGGCTGGGGCCTTGTATAGTCCTTTCTCTGCCTTGCTATAAAATTTGATGTCGTGTAAAATGAAAGGTGATTATGCCTTAATAAGGAGCGATTGTATGACAAACGAAAGAAAAAAACAACTGCTGGCTTTGAGTGAAAAGCTGGGCATTGATAACATTGATTTGGCGCTTTTGCACCAGGCACTGATGCACCCTTCCTATGCAATGGAAAACCACACTGGCGGCGACAACCAACGCTTGGAATTTTTGGGCGATGCTGTTGTTGACCTCTTGATGGGTGAATATTTGTACCACAGTTTTCCGCAGGACGACGAAGGTAAGCTCACAAAAATGCGCGCGAGCCTCGTTTGCGAAGAAGCCTTGGCCGATGCCGCAACGCGCCTAGGCTTGAGCGACTATTTGCTGCTGGGCCATGGCGAGCGTACCTCTGGTGGTGCCACACGTCCGTCCAACCTGGCAGATGCATGGGAAGCCATGTGTGGTGCTATCTATTTGAGCTGTGGCATCGAGGTCTTGAAGCCTGTGCTCACAACCTATCTCGAGCACACCATTTCTATGGTCAAGGGTGGTTATTATGGCGATTACAAAACACGTCTCCAGGAATATATCCAACAAGAACCAAACCATGAGATTGAATACAATCTTTTGGAAGAAATTGGGCCTGCACACGCGCGCGACTTCCACGTGGAGGTGCTTGTCGACGGCAAAAGCTATGGAAAGGGCTGGGGCAAGTCCAAAAAAATTGCGCAGCGCGAAGCTGCTATGAACGCACTGATTGCTTTTGGGCAATTGCCGCAAATGGAAAAATCTCGATGAAGGACGTTATTTTACCTGTATTTGTATCCCACATGGGCTGTCCGCATCAATGTGTGTTTTGCAATCAATTTAAAATTGCTGGTGCATGGGAGCCGCCAACCTTTGAACGTTTGCTCAGAGATGCCCTCGATTGGAAAGCGAGCAGTGGTGTAACGCCAGAGCTTGCTTTTTATGGTGGGAGCTTCACAGCCATTGAGGAAAAGCTACAGCTCGATCTCTTGCTCCATGCGAAGGTTTTGAAGGATCAAGGCTTTATTCATAGCATTCGCCTTTCTACAAGACCAGATGCCCTAAGTGACAAAACGTTGGTGCGTTTAAAGGCGTATAGCGTGGATACCATAGAAATTGGTATGCAATCTTTGTGCGACGAGGTGCTTCTGGCCTCTGGCAGAGGGCATGACGCATGGACGGCAAAGGATGCCGTGCGACGCGTGAAGGAGGCTGGTTTTAAGGTGGGTGGGCAGCTTATGGTGGGTCTTCCGGGTGATACGCCCCAGCGCGCCATAAAAAGTGCCGTGGCACTCATTGACCTAGAGCCAGATTTTGTGCGCATTTACCCAACGGCTGTGGTGCGCGATACGCCCCTTGAAGCGCTCTATCGTTCGGGCCAATATGTGCCATGGGAGATGGATGTGTGCCTCGATGTGGTGGCAGAAATGCTGATGCTTTTTGATGGAGCTGCTATTCCTGTGATTCGCATTGGCCTTCAGGCTGAGGACAATTTGAGTCAGGGCGATGTGGTGGCTGGTCTTTACCACCCTGCTTTGGGTGAAATGGTCAAGGCGAGGGTTTACCGCAAAAAAATGAAAGCTCTTTTAAGGAAAAAAGAAAAAGACGAAATTGTCTTTGCAGTGGGTGAGCGTATGCTATCGCAGGCCATTGGTCAGCACAGAGCAAATATTTCCTACCTTGAAGATAAAACAGGCTGTAAGGTGAGCATTATGGCAGACAAAGCTATCAAAGGCAATGCTGTTGAGAGAAGGTGAGATATGTTTTTAAAAACAATAGAAATACAAGGCTTTAAGTCCTTTGCCGATAAGGTCGTTTTTAATTTTTCACCAGGTGTCAGTGCCATTGTTGGCCCAAACGGTAGCGGGAAGAGCAACGTTGTAGATGCTATTCGCTGGGTGTTGGGCGAGCAAAGTGCAAAGACCTTGCGTGGGGCAAAAATGGAGGATGTTATTTTTTCGGGGAGTGTGGACCGCAAGCCTGTTGGCATGGCGCGCGTGTCGATGATTTTGGACAACAGCCAACGCATTTTTGCCATCGATAGCGATGAGGTGGAGGTGACACGTACCCTTTACCGTTCGGGCGAAAGCAATTATATGCTCAATAAAAGCAACTGCCGTTTAAAAGATGTGCAGGAGCTCTTTATGGACACGGGCCTTGGTAAGGATGGCTTTAGTGTGATTGGCCAGGGGAAAATTGAAGAAATCTTGACCATGCACGCCGAAGAGCGTCGCGGTCTTATTGAAGAGGCGGCAGGTATCAGCAAGTACAAATATCGCAAACGTGAGGCAGAGCGCAAGTTGGCCTCTACCAATGACGATATGACGCGCTTGGACGATATCCTTTTTGAGCTTGAAAAACGCATTGAGCCACTTTCCAAGCAAGCGGAAAAGGTGCGCGTTTATAGAGCGCTCAAGGCCGAAGCGGATGAGCTCCAGCTGGCGTATTTGGCCACAAACTACACCAAGGAGCGCGATGCCCATAAAGAAGCCGCGCGTGCCTTTGACACACAAAAATCCCTTACCCTCACCGCTCAAGTGGCCCTTGATCAAAAGGAAGCCGGCATAAGCGAAGAAAAGCTGGCCTTAGAAGAAGCGCGCCACGCTATGGAAGAGGTACAAAACGCGTACACAGAGACGCTAAAAGCAACTCAGGAAAATGAAAAAGCCCTCTCTGTTTTGTCTGAACGTGAGGAGCATCTAAAAGCGAGCCAAGTGACCCTAGCGGCACAGCTAGAAGAAAACCTTACCAAGCAAGAAGCGCAGCAGGGTGACGCAGTAGCCTTGCAGGAAGAGCTCGAAAAAAGCAAGGAAACGCTTCTAGAAGTTGAAAAAAACACGCAGGACCGCAGTGAGGCCCTCTCACAGCTTGAAACAAAGCTAAGTGGCGCCAAAGAAGCGCTAGAAACCTTGCGCCAAGAAAAATACGCTGTGATGTCCAAGCAGGCCGAGTTGAACAACGAATTGGCACGCCTAGAGCAAGCGCTAAGTGGCGATGAAGCCAGAAAGGAACGCCTAAAAGTAAGGCTAGCGCAGCTTTTGACGCAGCAAGCCGAGCTTCATAAGGCACACGAGGAAAAGAGCAATGAAGCCGGCCGAATTGAAGAGCGCCTAGCGGTCAATAGAGAGAATCAACAAAAGGCCAAGGCAGAACGCGCGCAAACAGAACGTGCGCTTACAGAAGAGCAAGAGCGTTATCAACGTCTGAACCAGGACATGATGAAAATGAGCAGCCGTTTGCAAACCTTAGAAGAGTTTGAGGCCAGCGGCGAAGGCTATTACCAAGGCGTTCAGGCGGTGCTCAAGGCCAAGAAGGAGAGCAAGCTTTCGGGCATTGAGGGCTCCGTACTTCAGCTTTTGGACATTCCCTCAGACTACCTCACAGCCATTGAAAATGCCTTGGGTGGTGCGGCGCAAAACATTGTGGTACAAAACGACCGCGATGCCCAGGAGGCCATTGCTTGGCTCAAGCGAGAAAAGCGTGGACGTGTGACCTTTATGCCAATGAACTTGGTCAAAGGCAAGCGTCAGGATGTACACTTTGACAGCGATGCTGTTTTGGGCCTTGCCCTTGATTTGGTCAACTTTGCACCAGAGTATGAGGCCATTATGGCCCAGCTATTGGGGCGCGTTTGGATTATTAAAGATTTAGAAAGCGCCACCAAGCTTGCCAAGCAAACCGGTGCAAAACATCGCTTCGTTACTCTAGAGGGTGACGTGATTGCGCCAGGTGGTACCATGACAGGGGGCCATGCCAAAAAGCAGAGCTCCATTGTGTACCGCAAGCATGAAATGTCTGCCCTAAGAGAAAAGATTGCAACCATGCAAAAGGCGCTTACGGCATCAAAGGAAAAAGGCGAAGGCTTACGAGAAAGCTTTGTCGCCTTGCAAACCAAAGAAAACGCTTGGCTAGAAGAGGCGCAACAGCATCAATTGGCGCGCCGTGAAGCCGAGGTCGTTTTAAATCAGCTGGGTACCCAGCTTGCACAGCTTGAGCGTGAGATTAAGCTAGAAAAAATGAACCAGGTAGAGCTTGATGAGCAACGCGGCGCAAGCGTAACCAAGGTAGAAGTCTTGCACAATGAGGCGGAGCAACTCACAGAAGCCCTTGTTAGTAACGAAGAAAAGCAAAAAGCCCATCAAACAGAGCTCGATACCCACGAAAGTGCGCTGAGTAGCTTGCAAAAAGATGTGCAGGAGGCTTTGGTGCAAAAGGCCAAAGCCGAGGAACAGCTAAGCTTGCTGCAAGAACGCGTGCGTACCGCGCAAGCACAAGAAAAACAGCTGTCCGAAGCCATCGCCGCACAAACGGCGCAAAAAGAACACTTTCTTAAGGAAAGCGAAGAGCTGCAAAAGAATCTTGCCAAAACTAGGGAAAAATGGCAGTTGTCCCAAAAAGCCTTTGAGGAAAGCAGCAAGGCCATTCAAACCGTCAAGGAAGACATTGATGCCAGAAGCGTGGCCCTTAGAGAGGCTGAAAACGAAATCGCCAGCCTGCGTAGAGAATGCGACAAACTCTGGAAGGAGCAAAACGCACTAGAAATAAAGCTCCAACGCGTCCAGGGCAATGTTGGACGTATTGAAACCACGCTTTTGGAGCAGTTTGAGCTCTCGCCAGAGGCAGCGATTGCAAAGGCCAATTTTGAACTTGATTTGACCAACGCCAGCTCAAAAATTGCCGCCTTGCGCGATAAAATTCGCCGCCTTGGTGAAATCAACTTCACAGCCCTAGAGGAATACGAGAGCGTAAGCACCCAAGCCGCGTTTTTGAGCAAACAAATGGAGGACTTGACCCAAGCCAAGGAAAAGCTCGAAGCAGTCATCCGCGAAATGGAGCAAACCATGGCCGAACGCTTTAAGGAAACCTATGACGTTGTAAATAAGCAGTTCTCCGAGGTGTTTGCAGCCATGTTTGGCGGCGGTAGCGCCCACTTGGAGCTCTCCCTGCCGGGGCGTTATCTAGAAACAGGCGTAGAGATTATTGCCCAACCACCAGGCAAAAAAGAGCGCGTGCTGACCCTCCTTTCTGGTGGTGAACGCGCCCTCACAGCAGCAGCCTTACTTTTTGCCCTCCTGGAGGTGCGCCCAAGCCCGTTTGTTATCCTAGACGAAATTGAGGCAGCCCTAGACGAGGCCAATGTTGAACGTTTTGCATCGTTTATTAAGCAATACACAGACAAAACGCAGTTTATTATTATTTCGCACCGCAAGGGCACCATGGAAGCCGCCACAGTTTTGTACGGTATCACCATGGATGCCAATGGGGTTTCTAAGCAAGTATCGGTACGATTAAGCGATTACGAAGAATAGGAGTGTAGGACAATGGGATTTTTTGATATTTTTAAAAATAAAAAGAAGCCACAGGAAAAAACAAACGCAGAGGTTTTAAACAAAGAGCTTAACGATGGCCTGGCCAAAACCCGCAAGGGCTTTATGGAAAAGGTTTTTGGTGCCATCTCTGGCAAAACCATTGACGATGATATGTACGATGAGCTTGAAGAAGCGCTCATCCAAGGCGATGTTGGCGTAAACACCTCCTTAGATTTGGTAGAACGTCTTCGTGAGCGTGAAAAACGCGATAAGCTCAAAACCTCTCTCGACTTGCAGCAAGCCTTTGCTGACGAGCTTGTAGAGCTCTTAGGCGAAGAAGAAACACCACTGGAACTTAAAGAAGGGGAGCTCAACATCATCCTCTTTGTGGGGGTCAACGGTGTAGGTAAAACCACAAGCATTGGCAAAATTGCTTATCAGCTCAAGGAAAGTGGTCACAAGGTGATTTTGGGCGCTGCCGACACCTTCCGTGCAGCGGCGGCCGACCAGCTCAAAATTTGGGGCGAACGTGTTGGCTGTGATGTGGTGGCTCACCAAGAAGGTGCCGATCCAGCGGCTGTTGTATTTGATGCCATTGCTGCTGCAAAAAGCCGCAACTGTGATGTGCTTTTGGTCGACACTGCTGGTCGTTTGCAAAACAAGGTCAATCTAATGAATGAACTTGCAAAAATTCGTAAGGTCATTGATCGTGAAGCGCCAGACAGCCTTCGCGATGTGCTCTTGGTGCTTGACGCAACCACCGGCCAAAACGCCCTCAACCAAGCCAAGATGTTTAAGGAAACTGCCGGCGTTACAGGTGTCATCCTAACCAAGCTTGATGGCACTGCCAAGGGTGGCGTGGTGATTGGCATTAAGGCAGAATATGATTTGCCAATCAAATACATCGGCGTTGGTGAACAGAAGGAGCATTTGCAAGTGTTCAATCCGCGCACCTTCGCAGAGGCGCTGTTTATGGATTTGGAAACCGAGGAAAGCAAGGCTGCTGAAGAATTGGACAACGACGATGTTGAATTAGACAATAACGAGGATGTGGAGGAATAAAATGGAAAAATACCTTTTTCGTCAAGTCACCTATCTTGATGGCCAAGATTTACTTGCAAAGCAAGGCGATGTGCTTCTGGAAAATGGCATCATTAAAAAGCTCGGCGAGGTAAGCGACGACGAAGCAAAGGGCGCTGTGCTCTTTGCTCAAGGTGCTGAAAATGTGTTGGTGCCAGGTTATGTGAATACCCATACCCATGTAGCTATGACCCTCCTACGCGACTATGGTGGCGACCAGGCCCTCGATACCTGGCTCAATCAATACATTTGGCCAGCAGAGGCGCGCCTCACAGACGAAGATGTGTATTGGGGCACCAGCCTTGGTCTTTTGGAAATGATTGCCTCTGGCACCACCTGCTTGGTCGATATGTATGACCATTGCGATGCCATTGCAGAGGCCATCGAGCTTGGCGGTATGCGCAGCGTGCTTTGCCGTGGCAGCGTAGGTATGTTTGATGATACCAAGCGAGGCATCAAAGAAAACGACGCCCTTTATGATCGTTGGCACAACAGCTGTAATGGAAAGATTCATGTTTGGTACGGTCCACACGCGCCAAACACCTGCCCAGGTGAATACATTCAAGAAATGGTCAATCATGCTAGAGAACGCGGTACAGGTGTACACATCCACGTGGCAGAAACCCAGCTTGAATGCGATTACACAAGGGAGCATTATGGCATGACCCCTACAGGCTGGCTCGAAAGCCTTGGCGTTTTGGATGTGCCAACCTTGGCTGCGCATAGCATTTGGCTTACCGATGAGGATTTGGCTATTTATGCCAAGCGCGATGTGAGCGTTGCCCACAACCCAATCAGTAACCTCAAGCTTGCCAGTGGCATTGCACCAATTGAACGCATGAGAGCTATGGGCATGCGCGTAGGTTTAGGCACCGATGGCGCATCGAGCAACAACATTATGAGTATGCACAGAGAAATGCAAGTAACAGCCCTTTTGCATAAGGTGAGAAATTTTGACCCTGTAGCCATTGGCGCCCGCGATGCTCTCTCCATTGCCACCCTAGGCGGTGCGAAGGCTGTACACTGGGAGGATGAAATTGGCACGCTAGAAGAGGGCAAACAGGCCGATATGAGCCTCTATAAGCTCACAAACCCATGGAATGTGCCACATCATGACGTGCTGAGTAATCTCGCTTATTCAGCCCAAATGAGCGAAATAGATTCGGTTTTCGTGCAAGGCAAGTGTCTCTATAAACACCAGGAATATACCACCCTCGATAAAGAAAAAATCATGGCCCAAGCCGAAGTGCGTGCAAAGCGCTTGATTCAAGGGTAAACGAAAAACGTCGAAGACAGCAATTAATGTGTCTTCGACGTTTTCTTTTGTTTTCATAAATTGCAAGTCGATGAAAAAGGGCGCTTTTTGAAAAAAAGATAAAAAATCTCCCGCAACCATACTAGTTAGTCGTAGGAGGTAAAATAATTCATGTTTTTATGATATAATAACGCTATATTGTTGAAACATTTGAGTAAAGGAGATGCAACATGGGATTTCCAGAAGAAATTAAAAGAATCAGACAACGATGTTTTCTGACACAGCAAGATTTTGCCAGAGAAGTACAGGTGGCATTTTCTACTGTGAATAGATGGGAAGGCGGTAAAGCAAAGCCTAACCTTAATGCAATGAAAAATATAAAGGAGTTCTGCCTTAAAAACGATGTTGATTATACAGGTGTTGAAGAGGCATGGCTTGATTTTAAAGTGAAGGGAAAAAGATAATGGCTATCGATAATAAGAAGGAACAGGAACGTGATGAACTTCACAGAGCTATATGGGCAATCGCAGATGAACTGCGTGGTGCTGTAGATGGTTGGGACTTTAAGAACTATGTACTTGGCACTATGTTCTACAGATACATTTCTGAAAATATTACTAACTACATCAATGAAGGCGAAATAGAAGCAGGTAATACTGATTTCGATTTTGCGCAGATGTCTGATGACGATGCAGAGGAAGCAAGAGAAGGACTTGTTCAGGAAAAAGGTTTCTTTATCCTTCCGTCTGAACTTTTCTGCAATGTAAGAGCGAAAGCAGAAGATGATGAAAACCTTAATGAAACACTCGAAAAGGTATTCCGTCACATTGAAGAGTCTGCTAAAGGCAGTGAATCTGAATCTGACTTTGCAGGACTTTTTGATGACTTCGATGTCAACAGTAACAAACTTGGTTCAACAGTTGCAAAGAGAAATGAAAAGCTTCGTAAACTTCTTGATGGTGTAGCTGATATGAATCTTGGTGATGTTAAGAATCACGATATTGATGCATTCGGTGATGCCTATGAATACCTTATGACTATGTACGCATCCAATGCAGGTAAATCCGGTGGTGAGTTCTTCACTCCTGCTGATGTATCAGAACTTCTTACAAGACTTGGTACAGTTGGCAAGACTGAAATCAACAAAGTTTATGAAATTAAGACTTGCTATTTGATACAAAATACTGCCGCATAACCGTAGGGGTGTCGCGGTGTCGTTAGGGGTGTCGGTTTTACAGAAAACCGGCTGTTTTTATATTCAGGAGGAATTGCCATGCCTACGATAACTAAAAAGGAATTTGATGATTATCAGCAGTTGTGTAAAGACAGAAATAACGGTAGAATATTAACACCAGACGGACTTCGGTTCATCTGTGAATCATATAAAAACGATCCGGAAGCCATTGGAATGCATATGCTGGAAACACTGGTTCGGATACAGAGCAAGGAGTGCTGAGAATGGCAACTACAATTAATGACCAGAATGAGGAAATTGAACAGTTTCTTATTGAGACAATGGAAACTGAAGAATATAAATCTGTAGAGTATTTGGTGTTCTCCATCTATAGGCCGATGCTGGACTATTTCACATCATTAAGAAACAAAGATAATAAATTTACAACACCATTGTTTTTGGTTCCATTAGTTAACCGAGTCGGTGAGTTGTTTTGCGCAAAAGGAATTTCTGGAGATAATATTCTGAATTATATGGAGAAAAACGATAGCCACGGATGGGTAATGTATTATGATACCGCATTCATCCGTAAGCCCGGAGTAACCGAAACAATACAGATTGATGCGGAGTTTCTTTTCCTAATTATTACTGGATTTATATTAGATACGTTTGGCAAAAAACACATAGACATCAACGAAATGGTTAAGGGAGAACAGTTTGCCTATGAGACAAATCAGTACGGGTTAACGTCGGTACCCGGAGTAGTGTTTAAGACAGATTCTTTTATCTTTGACGGAAAAGCATACGTATATAATATTTTGACTAATAAATCAAAAATTGAATTTTTCGATACCATGCCCGGTTTTGCAAAAATAATCACAGAAGATGTTGGTACGGGTGATATTCTCCTTCGGTTAGATGAGCGTTTAGCAGTGCCAGCAGAGCAGATTATATCGTATTCGACCCTAAACTTTGAAAAATTCCGTGGTCCGCAGTTTCATTTCGCAGATACAGATTTGGCAAAGGCAAAGACGATCATTGTTCATATTGATCCGGAAACCTGCGATAAGTTACTCATGGTAATAAAAAAAGATTATGATGCTGTACAAAAAAAGTCGTTTTTGCATGTAGAAATTGAAACATTGCCGTATTGTCACGCCGGGATGAATAATTCTCCGTGTATAACTACTTTCCTACACGGAATGTACTATCCGGAAGATGACGTTTTCACACATATTGATTATACAAAAAACCAGTACATTTACGCAGACTATGAAAAAAAGTATGCTGATGCAGATCCAGATGTTCCGGTAGATTTCTATGCTGAGAAAAAGCTGCATTATAAAATTTGGTGTATCGAAAACGGAAGATATTCCAGAGAAACTTGGTATAAATTGATGGTGGCCTCCCTTCATAAAAAGTACCATATCTTATTGGACGAGATGTTAGCATAAAGTAATCGAAAAAAGTGAAATACCTCTTGACAGGGACAAAGTCCCCACTTGCTACAATACGCTTGAAAGGAGGTCGATTAAAATGAGACCAAAAGAAATTCAAGAAAAATTGGGCATCAATGCCGACAAAATCAAACTGTATAAGAGAGAAGGTGTTTTTTCTCCTGAGAATCCGCCTTCAGGGAATCGTGGAACAAATTACACGGACACAGATTTTGATAATCTTCAGCTCCTTGTAGTATTAACAAAGTCGGGGTTGACATGTAGCGACATAAGAAAGCTTCAGGACGGTGAATGGACTTTGCCGGAAGCTATCAGAGCACGTCAGAAATCCATTGACGAGGAAATTGAACGAAAGCGTAACTCGTTGGAGTTGCTTTCTCAAATTCTTGATGCAAAAGCTGAATTTGAAACCTTTGAGACAAAGCGCTTCTGGAATATAATTCAGCAGAGAGAAGCAGATGGAGACGAATTCATTAGTTTCGAAGATTTGTATGGCTATGAGTCAGTTTCTCTTGTTCGCACCATTGAATGCCCGCATTGTCATGAGGATCAGGAAATCGATCTGGAAGATTATGTATACGATCAGAGTAGCGATGAACGAGAAAATGGAATGGGACCAGATATTGTTTATAGTTTCGACACTGATGAGTATTTCGAGTGCCCTTACTGCGGAAGACGTTTTCAGGTGTCTGGTTGGATACGAGAATATCCAATGGGAGCATATGATTCTGAAGACATTTTTGTTGAGGCGTTAGATGGCAAGGAGGATGAAGATGATGACTGAAAAGAGCGTTGGACTGAGCGATGAAGTTATCATAGAAATCGTTCATGGGATCAAAGATATTTTGATTGAGTTGATAGACCTTGCTTTTCAAAAGAAACAGATAGAAGCAGAATAAAATGAAAAAGCGCCTCGCCACCGGAATCAAATCCAGTGGTGAGGCGTTTCCGCGTCTATGGCCCGTCATCTCTTGCGAGGCGTATGTGGTGGCACGTCTATGATGATTTCAGTATCATCAAGCAGCGTGATTTTCATTTTTCGTTGTTTGCCGATGTGGATTGTCTTGATTGCTAAAATTGCATCTGCTTGCGAAAGCTGAAAATCAGCGGCTGGCTTGTTTGCAAATTGGCCTGTCGCAACAAGTCATCGTTGAAAGCGCTCCGTGGTCATGTCCGGCAGGCCCTGCAAATAAATGCTTACGGTTTCGGTGATATTTTTGCGTTTGCTGATTTCGGATTGCAATGCCTCACGGAGCAAGGTTTGAAACTGGTCGTCGTAAATGTGAATGGCGCCGCATTTTTTACCTTTCCAGCGACTGCTGCATTCCCATACCCAATCATTATAGGTGGTGCTGTGCCAAGAAGAATATCGAAAAGCGGAGCCACAATTTTCGCACATGATTCGTCCAAGGAACGGACGGATACCGGTGTATCGGCCCTGTTCGTAATTGGCTCGATGCATTAATTCTGCCTGTACATATTCGTGAAGCGGAGGCAGGATTATGGGAGCGTGTCCTCCGGTAACATAGTACTTCGGAAGTTCACCTTCATTGACTTTGGTTTTCTTGGACATGAAATCAACGGTGAAAGATTTTTGCAGGAGTGCGTCGCCCTTATACTTTTCATTGATAAGGATGCTCTGAACAGTAGAACGGCTCCAGTTTTTCTTCCCGCCGGGAGTAGGTATGCCTTGCTCTGTAAGAATATTGGATATTTGACATGCAGTCATCCCCAGAAGAAATAGGTAGTAAATTTTCTTGACAATAACGGCCTCAGCCTCGTTTATCACCATGCCACGGTCGTAGCCGAGGAAGCGTCCATAAGGCACCGCATGTTCGCCATCAGCGAAGCGTTTTCTTTTTCCCCATGTGATATTCTCGGATATGGAACGGCTTTCTTCTTGGGCTACGCTGGATAGAATGGTCAATATCAATTCGCATTTGCTGTCAAAGGTCCAGATGTTTTCCTTCTCGAAAAAAATCTCCACGTTATGCTCCTTCAACTTGCGGATGGCCGACAGGCTGTCCACAGTATTTCGGGCAAAACGGGAGATTGATTTGGTAACAATGAGATCGATTTTTCCGTCGAGCGCATCCTGTATCATCTGATTGAAGCCATCACGGTGTTCTATGCGAGTGCCGCTGATGCCATCATCAACATACAGACCAGCAAAGCTCCAACCGAGGCGGTACTCTATCATTTTCACATAGTAATCCTTTTGAGCGTCGATGCTGGTTTGCTGTTGTCCAGAATCAGTAGATACACGGGCGTAGGCTGCAACTCTACGATTGAGCTTTTTTATTGCCGGAAGAATGGTGCCTTGCACTTGTTTTTTGACTTTTCGTACTGTTTTGGCCATTATTCATCAGCCTCCTCGATTCTGGCTATAAGAGGAGAAGTATCGGCCCGAAGGCGCTGCAGAATCTGCCTTAGCTTATCAGAAGAGATAAGACCATCGTGAACAAGATTCTGCAGCAGTATTTTGGTTAAGCGATAATTTACTTCATCCCTTTGCCAAGTGTTATTATTCATCATCGCAGCAGCCTCCACATTGAACTTCCTGTCCGTTTTTAAAGGTGAAACGAACATCGTCGGCACTGTAGATGGTGGCGTAATCCACCAGCGAGTGCCAGTTTTCCAGTTTGAACTCGGTGAGCGTATCCGGCAGGGCTTCGAAGCTCTCAAGGAAGGCTTCAATGTCAGCTCTCTGGGTCTGCATCCGATCCAACTCAGCCATAACCGTCTCAAGACGCTGCTTGGCGGTTTCAAATCGCTGCGTCAGGCCCTCGTAGCGTTTCTGGTATTCGGTCTGGTCAAGGGCGATATGGGCGTTCTCGCAAATGGTCTGCTGCACCATATCGGAAATCAGCTGCGTTTCTTCCAACAAGGTGGCATGTTCCGCTTCCAGCTCAGTGGTGTTGAAGAGCAGGTCCATCATCTCACGGCAGTTGGCGATGACCTCGTTCTTGTTCACCAGAAGCTTGTTTGCCGCCGATAGGAACAGGCGCTGGATGTCCTCATCGCAAAGGTGCAGAGTATCGCAGCGCTCGTCACCATCAAATTTGTGATTGCACTGCCAGATGGTCTTGCGGTATTTGCTGTTGGAATGCCAGACTTTTGAGCCGTACCAGCTTCCGCAGTGACCGCAGCGAATTTTAGACGAAAAGGCGTGAACGCTGCTGTGATAATTCTTGCCACGACCACGCTTGGTCATTTCACGTTGGACCATTGCGAAAACATCCGGTGAAATAATGGCTTCGTGGTTTTCCTCTACGTAGTATTGCGGGATTTCGCCCTCGTTGACCTTAGTCTTTTTGGTCAGGAAATCCACGGTGTAGGACTTCTGAAGGAGCGCATCGCCTTTGTATTTCTCGTTGCTGAGGATGCTGCGTATGGTGGAAATGCTCCATTTGTCCTTGCCGCCGGGAGTTGGAATACCATCGTCGGTCAGCTGCTTTGCGATGCCGTGGTAGCTCATGCCTTGCAGAAACATGGCGTAAATGCGCTGCACGATGACTGCCTGTTCTCGGTTGACCACCAGATTCCCATCCGGGCCACGGTCGTAACCAAGGAAACGGTTGAACGGAACCGTGACCTTGCCGTCTGCAAAGCGCTTTCTCTGGCCCCAAGTGCAGTTCTCGGAAATGCTGCGGCTTTCTTCCTGTGCCAGCGAGGACATGATGGTCAAGAGCAGCTCGCCCTTGCCATCAAAGGTCCAGATGTTTTCTTTCTCGAAATAGACCTCGATGCCTTTTTCCTTGAGCTGGCGAATGGTGGTCAGGCTGTCGACGGTGTTACGGGCAAATCGGCTGACCGACTTGGTGACAATCAAGTCAATCTTTCCGCCCAGAGCGTCGGCCACCATGCGCTTAAAGCCTTCACGGTGCTTGGTGCTGGTGCCTGTTATGCCCTCGTCGGTGTAGACCTCGACAAACTCCCAATCGTCACGGCCCTTGATGTAGTTGGTGTAATAATCAACCTGCGCAGCGTAGCTGGTGAACTGGTCGTCGTGGTCGGTGGAAACACGGGCGTATCCGGCCACACGGCGCTTTTTCTGCTGGTTGATTGGCGTTGCTGTAAATCTGGTCAGCGTCGCCGGTATTGTGGTTACTTTCTTTTGGACGACCAATGTTTCTCACTCCTTATCCGTTTCATATTTTCGCTCATGGCCTGTCGGCGCTCCTCAGTATATTTGCCTTGCATAGAAGATTTGAATTTCTCACGGCGCTCCGGTGTCCATGCTGTGCCTTGGCGCTTGGTGTTGTACTGGATGCTTTCTTCCCGGCCATCAAAGAAGTGGAAGGTCAGAACCATACCGGCAGCGACCGAAATGTACTCGACCTGCTCTTTGAAGGCATCCGCATCGTGTTCTACAAGGCCCATCACCGAAGCGGTTATGTCTTTGAGCCTGTCTTCACGAATGCCGGTGGTGACGCAGTCGCCGGAAGTCGGGCAGCGCCAATAATGCATCTTGCCACCAGTAGCCGACTTGCTGGGCTGCGTATTTCTTCGGAAGGTGCTGCCGCAATGTTCACAGCGGATTCGTGTAGTAAATTCCGAGAATCGACCGTCTGAGGCGTTGGCCATGTAGTTTTTCATCCATTCACGCTGGCGGTCTTTGTGTTCATCCGTCCAGCAGTCCTTTTTGGCGGTGGATACCCATTCCTGTAGGGCCGTAGTGCCATCGTAAAAATGGAACTCCAAAATCTGACCTTCCAGCACCTGAATGGTGTCAACACGCTCAAGGAAAATATCCTCGTCGAAGTCCTCAAGGTCCAGTGCAGCAGCGCAGGCTTCTCGCAGCACACGCTCCGGAATGTCCTTGTTGGAGCAGCGGCCACCTTTTTTCTTCTGAGTGCCGCATCCCCAAACCACAATCGTATCGTCGTAGGTGGAAGTGTGCTTGGTTCGGTTGGCTCTCTGATTACGCACATAACTGCATCCGCAGCGACTGCATTTGAGCTTGCTGGTAAAGCAGGTAATATTCAGGGATTTGTTTGCGAAAGCGCCCAGCTCCTTGCGTCGTGCCATTTCAGCTTGCACATAGTCGAAGGTCTCTTTGTCGATGATGGCTTCGTGGGTGTCCTCCACATAGAACTGCGGCAGCTCGCCACGGTTCTTTTTTCGCTTTTTGGTGAGCGGGTCTTCAATATATTCCTTCTGCAGGAGCAGGTTGCCGGTGTAGGTTACATTGGTGAGAATTACCTTGATGTTGGAATCCACCCAGCGGCATCCGTCTCTGGTGGTGATGCCCTCGGCGGCAAATTCTCGCTCGGTCTCAAGGCGGGATTTGCCATCAAGGAAGTTCTGGAAGATGCGGCGCACAATGGCAGCTTCCTCCGGGACAATGACCAACTGGTCGCCTTCCCAACGATAGCCGTACACTCTAAAGTGGCCGTTAGGAATACCTTGTTCCATGCGCTTTCTGGTTCCCCATTTTACATTGTTGCTCAGGCTGATGATTTCTTCCTGTGCAAAGGAAGCCAGCAGCGTCAGCATGACCTCGCCATCACCGGACAAGGAATTGATACGCTCTTTTTCAAAGCGGACCTCAATACCCAGCTCCTTTAAGTGGCGGACGGTTTCCAAAAGGTCTACTGTATTTCTGGCAAAGCGGGAGATGGACTTAGTAAGAATAATGTCGATTTTCCCGGCCTCGCAGTCAGCAAGCAGTCTCTGAAATTCTTCTCGGTTTGTCTTAGTGCCTGTGGTGCCGTCGTCAGCATACACACCAGCATATTCCCATTCCGGGTTACTCTGTATCAGTTCGCTGTAGTAGCTGACCTGAGCTGATAAAGAGTGCTGGAGGCGTTCACTTTCCATTGAAACTCTGGCATAGGCTGCGACCTTTTTGCGGGTCGGTAGCGCAGGCATCAATGGCTCTATTTTATTGATTTTTCGCATAAAATCAGCTCCTTTCCGCTACTATATATCACTCTAAAAGCAACTATTATCAAGTTATTTCTGCGAATAATGTACCCAATAATGGCCTGTATTTTTCCAGCATTTTTGTATCAATTATGGCGTATTGTTCCTCGGTGAGAAGGCCCTTTTCCAGCATACTTTTGAAGAGATTCATGCTGGCCTGATACAATTTTTCACGCTCGAATTGCTCCTCAGTCATGGCAATCACCACCTTTGAAGCGGTCCACGATATAGCAGTCATGGGAGCAGTATTTTCTGTGGTTGTTTCCGTAGGCTGTGAAAGATTTCCCACAGCAGGCGCAGGTAAAGGAATAAAAGGCTTTGCGGTTGACCTTGTCCAGATGGGCGTTCCACCAGTGAGTACGGCAGTCATCGCAGCAGAACTTCACAGGCTTGCGTCCCGATGTCTGTGTCAGAGGCTTGCCGCAGTTACGGCAGCAGTTTGGCTCCGGCTTTTCTTCTATATGCACAGCCGCTTTGGTACCGGTCAGATTGCTTCTGCGGCAGAAGGCGGACACTTGGTTTTTCGTCAGGCCTAGAGAGGAAGCGATGGTAGCATACCCGTATCCGTCCTGTCGTAATTTTATGATTTGCTGTTTCTGTTCGTTTGTCATAGCGACCTCCATTCCTGAGGCCCAAAGGGTTATCCTCACTCCCTTTTGGAGATGGGAGAGCCGTTTTGACGAACTTACGCATAAAAAAACAGGGCCTGCCGGAAGAAATCCAACAGACCCTGCACGAACTTATATGATTTTTGCGTAGTCAAGGGAGATCCAGCCAGCGCCGGATTTCAGCTTGCCCCATTTGGTAGCACCTTCGCCATCAGATTCTGCAATGATGGTGAACACACCAACACCGGTGAACTGACCAGTTTTGTTGTAGTTGGTGCCGGGACCTTTACGGATGTTCAGATTGGCGATGCTGATGCGGACACGGTAAGGTTCAAAAGAAGCAGTCTCGGTTTTGGTTTCCGTCTTGGCAGCAGAAGGAGCGTAGACCACATTCCTGTCATTGTCGAAAACGGAATAGCCCGTGTTTTCATCGGCCTTTGCTTTGGCATTGGCCAGAACACGGTAAGCACCCAACTGGGACTTGCTGTCCTTCCATGTTTTACGCACACGGTAATAACCAGAGGTCAGCTTTTCAGGATAGCTGACAGTGTCGCTTTCCGGCTGCGCAGTCTCGATTCCCATAGCAACTTTGACTGCCTGTCGGAAACCGTCCATTGTGTAGCCGGTGTTCAGCTGCTTCCAGAGATGTTCCGGGTCACCGTGATTGCTGGCGATACCACGCTTGTAACCTTCCGCATGGCTGATAATCACACCATCAGCGGTCGGGTCGAGGTTGTATTCCTTGCAGAGAAATGCAAACAACTCTACAGCCGCATCATAGGTGCGCTTGGCCACAGCTTTTGCGGTTGCCGTGTCAGAGCAGGTAAAGGTAGCGCCGCCAGTGTACTTGATGCATGCAGGCTCACACATTTCTACGCCGATGTGGGTGTTGTTGGAACTGCCGCCACCATGCCAGCCACGATGGTTCCAAGGCAAGGTCTGGTAAACGGTACCATCGTTGCCGTCAATGAAACCGTGGACGCAGGCACGGTCGTAGCTTTCGCTGTTCCAGTTCTTAATGAAAACCGCAGCGCTGGGCTGAGGACAGCCAATGGAGTGGAGCATCAGACCCTTTACGGTGATTTTCTTCCCGGCTTTGTAGCATGGGTTCTTTTTCAAAATCGATTCAACCAACTTCATATTATTTGTCCTCGCTTTCTATATTTTCTGCTCGGTCGTGGAACTGCTTCAAGATGTCCTTCAATTTTTCCGGGATAGGCAGGCCAAGGTGTGCCGCATTCTCCAAAAGGGATACACCTTCATTGGAAAGGTAGAAGAAAATGACTGCAGTTCTCAAAACGGAACCTGTGCCGACCACTTCCACATCGATGATGTTGGCAATGCCCACAAGGGTGAAAATCAGAACCTTGCGACAGATGCCTTTGAAGCCGACGGAGCTGGATAGGTTCTTGTCCACAATGGCGCACATAACGCCGGTGAGATAGTCCACCACTACAAAGGCAAGCAGTGCGTACAGAAGTCCATCACAGCCTCCTAAGAAATAGCCGAGCCAACCGCCAATGCCGGCAAAGATGAACTGAATAGTTGTCCAGAATTCTTTCATAGTGAAAATCCTCGCTTTCGTAATTTTTTGTAAAACAAAATGGCCGCCCAAGCGGACAACCATCTGTAGATAACGTATTTAAGGCCGTTCATCCTCAATATTTGTGATTTTGGCCATGTAATAAACCTGTCTGAGTGTTTTTGGAAACAGCACATCAGGGTTGTTGATAATAAGATAGAGCCACGCAGAAGACACAACACTCTCCCAAACATGAAACTCCCACGGAAGTGTACCGTAAGTGGCTGTGGTATATATCACACCACCGGAACCACCGTTACATTCCTGCAATCGGATGCATTCATCCACATAGAACTTTGCCTCATCCGCGCGTCCTAACATAAGAGCAAGTGCAGCATATCCCAACGTACCCTCTGTCCACACAATGTCCGGTGCACCTGCATAATCTACCGTTCTGTCACTGTAAGGTTTGAAACCGGAAAATGTGCCATCGGATGAATATGTCATGTTGTAATAGTCCGTTTCGGAACTCATGACGATTTTCTTATCCGTGGTAAGATAAACCTCGCAGGCTGTATCAAGGCAGGTTTTGGCACAATCCGAATGCACTACAGAAAAAATGAGCATTCCTGCCCAAGTGGTACAGTCCAATGCCCATGCTTCATCTGGTTTGCCACCGTTGATGCCTTGAAAAAATCTGCCGTTTTCAGCGTCATAGCATTTTAAGAACAACTGGTCACGAACCAGTTCTGCTGCCTCTTTGTATTTCTTCTTTTTCAACACAAGGGCGCATCCTTCCAATGCCTGCAGAGAGGAGCATTGATGTTCCACCGAACACCACTCAATCTCAACATCGGTATAATTATAATCGTTGTCATACACACCATAGCCACCTCGGAGCAGACCGTAACGCGGGTCATCCTTGTTGGTTACTTGGCGTGATAACAGCCAACTGCCGCCTTTTTCTAACATCTCAAGCCATTCAGCGGTTTTATCTTTACCATCAGTTCTTGTTAGCAAAGCATAGCAAATTCCCCAGACAACCCATCCCATAGCTCCGGTACGAACATAATCGTGAAATAGTTTTCCAATATAAATGTCATAGGAGAAATTCCAACTTCCGTCTGTATTCTGGTCTAACATCAGACGGTGCAACATTTCATCCACGATATCCCAATCACCGGAAGTAGCAAACACCAACAGTGCAAGGCCCACGTCGTATGCCCAAGTGCGAGAGTTTAACATATATCCATACGCACCGAGGGCAGTGTTACCTTCTTTACTGAACTGAGGGTCACCATCCGGTATCAGAAACGAGGCCGGGTATCGATACCACGCATCATAACCACTGCCCGTTGCTCCCACTGTAATTTCAGTATTTACATCATGAATGCGAACAATTTTCTTCCCTGTAAAAGACTGCGGAAACGCAATATATCCCATAAGCATCACCTCCCGATTGAACACGAATCAATCGTTGTTCCTTCATAATCATAAGTAGTCAGCGTAATCTGATTTGCGGTAACATCCATGACCGTATACATCGGTTCATTCTGCTCTATGACAACCTCATTCCGTTCGGCAGAAGGATTGTCCGGCACATGGTATTTTGAACCTGTACAGGTAGGAGTTGTAAAGAACAGTTTTCCAGGATAAGTAGTTCGGCTGAGATGATGTTCATGTCCTGCCAGAACCATACAGATATCCGTCTGATTCACAATAAAATCGGTCAATCCCTCTCGCAGCGTATTCATAAATTGCAAGTCCAAGTTGAACAGTAAAAAATCAAGCCACACTATTTTCTGCATTTGAATACACTGCATCTAA
>CAKQDL010000013.1 GCA_934229395.1 uncultured Peptococcaceae bacterium
CCTTTTATATTATACCGCATTTCTGGGCTAAATACGCGAAAAAGGCCGCCGCTTGGCGACCTTTTTCGACAAGCTGAAACAGCCCGTTTGAGGCTGTTTTTTGTGTTTAGTCTTCGTCTAGGAAAGAAGAAATTTTGATTGGGCTGATTGGTTGGCGGTAGGTTGGGGCCTGCAAATCGTTGACTGGGGTTTTGGTCTTTTGTGAAAGCTCGCGCATGACGAGGGAGATGCAGGTTTTGCCTTGGCATGGGCCCATGGAAATGCGGGTGTTGAACTTGACCTGTTTTAAGGTATCGGCGCCTGCGTCCATAGCTGCTGCGATTTCTTCGGCGGTGACGTCTTCGCAGCGGCAAACGATGCTTGCGCCAGCTTCTACGTCCTTGAGGTCGTTAGAGATGAGTTGTTCCTTAGGCGATAGGCAAATGCCGCGCACCACGTGAGTGTAGGCCTTTGGCACAATGAGGGTGACCACAGAGGTTCTGTTTTTGGCGGTCATGACCTTATCTACAGTGACCTTGCAAACCACTTCGCCAATGCGGTTAACGCCATCGACCACATCGCCCTTTTGGGGAAGTGGACGGTATTCGTAAGGAATTTTTACCAGCGATTCTTCTTCGCTGTAGGATTCGTCAATGACAAAGGCGGCCAAGCCTGGGCAGGCGAGGATGCACGCGCCACAGCCTACGCAATGCTCAAAATAGGTTTCAGGCGTGTCGGTAATGGTTGTAAGTGGCTTTACTGCGTTAAATTTGCAGGCTGTGTAGCATGGGTTGCAAGGAATATTTTGGAAGCATTCAAAGAGGGCATAAGGGCCTTTTTTGCGACGCTCTTCGCTAGGCAAAATGGCTTGGACCTTGGCTTCCAATTCATTTAAAATTTCAGTGCTCATAATTTACCGGGCTCCCTTCCTTTGTTTTGACAATGCCGTTTCTAATTTTGCCACCGAGTGGACGCAAAGAATCGAGCTGATCGAGATAATCGGCAAACTTTGCATCAAAGTCTTCTACACGGCCAAAATCATGGGCTGCGCTGAGGCCTGCAAGCTTACCTGTAAGCATGGCGCTAGAGGCTTCTTCTACGCCGCCAGCGTCGCCAGCTGCATACACATTGTCCACACTGGTGTGGCGGGCATCGTCAATCACTGGCACATAGCCGCCAAGCTCTGGCACAAATTTCATTTCGCAGCCTGCTTGGAAGAAAAGCTCTGGCAGTGGCGCAAGGCCAACAGCCATGCAGATGGCGTCACACTTTACATCCTGCTCGGTGCCTGGAATTGGTTGGAACTGTTCGTCCACCTCGCAGATCACAGCACCCTCTACCTTGCCATTGCCATAGGCCTGCTTGATGGTGTGGCGGGTCATTACTGGCACTTGAGCGCGGCGGAGCTTGTTGGCATGGACCTCGTAGCCACCAATGCGTGGCGCTGCTTCAATCACAGCTGCCACATTGACCCCAGCTTGCATGAGTTGGTAGCTTACAATCAGGCCAATGTTGCCACCGCCAACCATGAGCACGTTTTCTGCTGGAATAACGCCTTCCATGTTCATGAGGGTTTGCACAGCGCCGGCGCCATACACGCCTGGAAGGTCGTTATTTGGGAAGACGAGGTTCTTTTCAAAGGCACCTGTGGCAATGATGATTTTTTCGGCCTTTACGCCTTCAACCACGCCGTTTTTGTCGACCATGACAATACCGTTTTTATAAAAGCCTGCGGCAATGGCGTTGGTCCAAAGGGTAATCTCTGGCATGGACTTGATTTTTTCGGCCAATTCAATGGAAATTTGTACGCCACGGGTCCCAGCATTTTGTTTTTCGGAGCCGAAAAACTTGTGGGTTTGCTTAATAAGCTGGCCACCCAAGTCGGCGTTTCTTTCTAGGAGCAAGACCTTTACGCCAGCTTCGGCAGCCTCAACAGCAGCACACATACCAGCAGGGCCACCGCCAACAATAAGGAGCTCTGTTTGTACAAGTTCTTTTTCCTTGCTGAGCTTGGCTTCTATATGAACATCCACCTCTGGCTTTACGTTGCCCACTTGGCGCTCTACAGTGATGCCCTCACGCAATGGTTCCACGCACACGCGCACGTTAGGAATGCCATTGACCTTCATCAGACATGAGGAGCAGTTGCCAATGGCACAAAATAGGCCTCTGTGGCGATGCTTCTTTTCGGTTTCGTGCAGGGAGCGAACGCCTGCAGCGTAGAGTGCTGCGGCGATGGTTTCGCCTTCGCATCCCTTTAATTCCTGACCCTCATAGTAAAAGGTCACTTCCTTGCCCTTTTTAAAATCTAAGATAGGGTGTTCGTTAATTCTTGCCATTACTATACACCTCCGCGGTCTTTTCTATTTTTGAAATCTACTGTATAAGAACGGTGCAATTTCGTCGGTAATTTTTTCATTAATGATGTAATCAGACATGATATCGCCCATGGCAGGACCATAGCCAATACCGCCACCTTCGTGGCCTGTTGCCATAATCATACCCTCTAAGCCATTCACAGGCCCCAAGATTGGACCGCCATCGCAGTATGGGCGAAGGCCAGCGTAGGTGCGAATGATGTTGAGGTTTTTGAGGAATGGCAGGTAATGGGTGGCATAATTGCACACAGCACGCAAAATTTCGTAGGAGGTGCTCTTGTCTAGCCCGCTCCATTCACGGTTGCTACCAAATAGAATGTTGCCAGTGTGGGTTTGTTCCAAGAAAAGGTTCACGCCCATCTTCATACTTGGATCATTTGAGGTTTCGGCCAATTCTGGATGATACTTGAGGGCCACATAGCGGCAGCAAAGCAAAATATGATTGACCACTGGCGCTACCTGTTCGCAAACAACAATGTTGCCGCGGCGAGGTTTTACTGGCACATCCATGCCAGCCATTTCGCCAATTTGTGGGGAGAAGACACCGGCAGCGTTAACGACTATTTCTGTGTAGATGATGCCCTTTGTGGTCACCACGCCCTTGATTTTGCCGTTTTCTACCAAGACATCTGTCACAGCCGTGTTGGTCATGACCTTGGCGCCGAGACGTTCTGCAGCGAGGGCATAGCCTAGAGTCACATCCATTGGGCTAACCAAGGCATCATCGAGGCAGTAGGACACAGCGCATACATCCTTCGATAGCCCCGGTTCAATTTTTCTTGCATCGTCGCCGCTGAGCATCGACACGTTGATGCCCACGCTTGTTTGCTGCTTGATGGTTTCATCGAAAGTGCCCACGAGGGATTCATCGTCGATCATAACCATACTGCCCATCTTGTTGTAATACACCTTGCGACCCAATTCTTGGCTGAGGTTTTCGTACAAGCGGTTACTCTTTTGTTGGATTTGTTGCATAATGCCCGGCGCCTTGGTGTGAATCATAACGCCGCTGTCGCAGGCGCTGGAGGATTCCTCACCAATGCCACGACGTTCTACCAAGACCACATTTTTTACGCCTTTTTTAGTGAGGTAATAGGTGATTGCGGTGCCGATGATACCGCCGCCAATGACCACTACATTTGCAGTTTGACTCATAATCTAAAACCTTCCTTCTATTTTAACCAAACGCCTTAGCATTTCGCCAAGGATTCATCTTTGAGTTCCACATCGAGGGTAATTTCAATGGAGGCATCGCCAAAGAGTGAGTTGATGCCCACAGCAAAGCGCGCGTGACGGCCGGCATCGCCAAAGATTTCTACGAGCAGGTCGCTGGCACCATTTAAAACCTTCGATTGCTTGTGGAAGTCGTCCTCCGACACAATATAGCCGCTCACCTTGAGCACCTTTTGGATGTTGTCTAGGCCGCCGCACATTTCATTGAGGGCTGCAAGGGCATTTAGGGTTGCAAGACGCGCGCCTTGGTAGCCTTCCTCAATGCGATTATCGTTGAGCTTCCCCATACACGTCCAAGTGTCGTCCTTTTTTGGCGTGAAGCCTGAGGACATCACAATCTTGCCCGAGCGGCTCGCCAGCATGTAGTTGGCCACTGGCACCACCACTGGCGGCAGCTCAATACCCTTTTCCTTCAAAACATCTTGAACACTCATTTTTCTAAACCTCCTATACTTCCCTAACGCCTCTATAAAGAAGCATTAATTACACACATTTATTATTCTTTTGAATGAATTTTGACGAATTTTTGGTGCAAAAAAAGATTAACCTTCAACGCGTGCCGAAAGTTAACCTTGTTTCAGCATGGTAGTTTATATGATGTTGTACATCATGATGGCCAAATAGAGCCGTACCCGCACCTCAATTTCTGATAAGTCGCAATCCAAAAGCTCATTGATTTTCTTAATTTTGTACACCACCGTGTTGCGATGGATAAACAGCTTATCGGCTGTATCGTTGATGTTGCAGTTGCAGGTGAGATACACCTTCAAAAATTCCATATAATCCGAGCCGTTGTCGCTGTCCATTTTTTCGAGCTTGCCCAGCACATCGTCAAAATAACGCTTCATGACTTCCTTATCGTCAATAGAAAGGAGCAGCTGGTAAGCACCGAGCTCGCGGTAATCCACAATCATATTTTTCCACGCCTTGCGCTGGCTCAAATCTATGACCTTCTTGGCCTGTACATAAGCGTTAGAAAGCTTTGTTACGCCAGGGTGGTTCACGCTTGAGCCCACATAGAAGGTGTAGTCCTTCATACGCAAGAGCACGATGATTTTTAGCATAATCGCGCGAATTTCCTCTTCGGAATAGTTGGAAAACACAAAGACAAAGATGTCGTCCATAGTGAGCACAAAGGACTTGTCGCCTGCCGAAAGAAGCTGCGCCTCCAAGGCCTTGACCACCCATTGGGCTTCCGAGGTGCTCATAGATTCCAGCTGATTGAGCTTGATGATGCTCACAGCATAGGGCTCATTTTTCTTAAAGCCGTACTGCATCAAAAGAGGAATGTAGCCTTCGGTTTTTTCTGGAAAGGAAATAGCGTTTTTCATTGCCGAAAAAAGCTGACGGTTGATTTTTTCCGATTCAAGAAGCTGAATGCTTATTAGCTTTGTAATGTTGGAAACGTTCACCTCGTGATGCAAGTGCATCACCGGAAACGCCTTCTCGTTGCATAGCTTTATGACCCTTTCCGGCAGCTGTGGCACATAGCGGTTGCTAAAAAGCACCAAGCCACTGCTTTTTTTGGCAATCAAGGTTTCGGCAAAGAGTACAAAGTTGTCCTCATTTTCCAGCCCCTTTCCAGAAGAAAGCACTAGTTCCTTTTCGTTCAGATGCTCAAGGGCAAAGGTGTTTTCCACAATGTTGAACCAGTCGATGACGTTTGTTGCACCATCCTTACCGGCCACAAGGCTCACCTTGTAATCGCTCACCGTTTCCATAAACCGTTCAACAGTAATGCTCATGATTCATCCTCCCCCAAAACGGGAGAGGACAAACCACATCCCATTTTGTTTACTTGTTTAAATATTTGATACCCTTACCAGTAAACGCCCAAATCATTGCAAAGACCACGCAGAGGTAGCAAGGGATGCACCAGATGGCGTACTGGCCAACGGTAACGCCCAAAAGATCCATGTAGTAGATACCAGAAGCGCCCCATGGTACAAATGGCAGGAGCATGGTACCAGAGTCTTCCAAGCTACGGGAAAGGTTGACGCCGTCGAGGTTCATATCCTTGTAAGCATCCTTCAAGAGGAAACCAATCATAATAATAGGAACAGAAGCCACACCGGTGGTGAAGGTCAAAAGTGCGCCAATGGCTAAGGTTGCTCCAATGAGCTTCCAGCGGCAGTTGAGCTTGTGGGCCACGCTTTCCAAAATGACATCCAAGCAACCAATCTTTTGTACAATACCGGCAAAGGCGTAAGCGCAGATGATGGTATTTACAATATTCATCATGGAGGAAATGCCGCCGCGATTCAAGAGCTTGATGATATTTTCTTGAGCAATGGCATCTTGAGCATCAGCTGCAGTAACCATGGTGGTGTTAAAACCGCCAACGCAAGCGTTCATGCCACCAGCGAAGGTAAAACCGTGGAAGTACATCCCAAGGGCCACAGCCACCACAGAAGAAAGAAGCATCAGTGGCACGGTAGGTTTTTTCATCATAGCGCCAACAATAACGATGATTGTTGGCAAAAGAAGCAATGGGCTCCAGTTATACACAGCAGAAAGGTTGTCGGACAAAATAGCAATGCTTTGGGAGTGAGCAGCGCTAAGCTCAAAGCTTTGGCCCACCACAAACCAAACCACAAGACCAACGAGGGATGCAGGAATGGTTGTCCAGAACATATGGCGAATATGAGCAAACAAGTCTACTTCGCAAATCATAGGTGCAAGGTTGGTGGTGTCGCTAAGTGGGGACATTTTGTCACCAAATACGCCACCAGCGATGATTGCCCCAGCAGCCATCCCTAGAGGAATGCCCATTTCTGTTGCAATACCAATAAGCGCCAAGCCGGCTGTGGCCACAGAGCCCCAGGCGGTACCAGTTGCCGTAGATACAATAGCTGTAATCAGGAAGGCCGTCACGAGGAAGAGCTGTGGGCTAATGAGCTTTAGCCCTAGGTAAATGAGGTATGGCACAGTACCTGAATACATCCAAGTACCAATAACAATACCAACAGCCACAAGAATATAAATAACTGGCAAGCTGGCCGTGAAGTTTTCTGTTACACCTTTTTCCATTTCTTGGTAGTTATAGCCAAGACGCAGGCCCAAAAGAGCCACGTAGAAGGCAGCCACCAAAAGAAGCGGTTGAATAGGCAGCTGGTAAATGCCCTTACCAACGCCAATAATAAGTGCCATGACAATGAAGCACGATACTGCTTCAAATACTGTAGGTTTCCGTTTCATCTCTATAACCTCCGTTTTTTAGGGTCGACAACGAAGGATGCTTTCATGAACCGTTTCATATTCAGTTTTTTCGTCTGTTTGTGGAAGGCTTGCACATTTGCTTTATCTATTGGCCACTAGCCGGCCACCCTTTACTCTCAAGCCTTATTGTATGAAACGTTGGTTCAGTATGCCAAGCATCCCTACTACAACTTTGTGAATAGCCTCACGTCCCTTCTCTTGCCGAAACCCTTTTCGTCAAGTCAATTTCGCCAAACCTTCTTGCAATAAAATTTGGCAATATATAATCGATTACATTTCTTTTTCTAATATGTTAACCACTTTTTGTAATAATAACAATGGCGCTATGTACAAATAAATTTGTCATAATGACATACCGTTACAGTTGGTTTGTGTATAAAGCGCGGCCCATTATCCTCAGTAAGCGCACAAAAAAAGACGCCTATGCACAATGCACAGACGTCCTTGTCTTTGATTATAAATTATTTGCACACCTTGTCGTAGGCATTTTTAAACTTGGTAGCCATACCTGGAATCATGGCGTCGTCTACGGCGCAGATGGCGATGCGCATACCGCTGCCTAGAGGCACAGCGAACACGTTTTGTTCAGAGAGCACATCAAACATCTTTACAGCATCTTCATGGGTAGGAGTTGGTACAAAGATGAAGAAACCACTGTGGTATGGGCACACTTCAAGGCCCACCTCTGCTGCTTCCTTGGTAAAGATGGCTGCGCGGTCAGCCAGGGATTGAGCAAATTCTGCTTGTTCCTTGATGAAGGCTTCGTGGCGTGCAGGATCGGTGTTTAAGAGAGTGATGGCTTCCATAGCTGGGCGGGAGCAGTTGGACCAGGTAGCACGAGCAGAAGCACCGTTGGCCTTTTCAAACTCATCGCACACCTCTTGGCTTTGTGCTAGGCAGAACATAAGGCCCAAGCGATAGCCATAAAGGGTGTAGCCCTTCGAAGAAGAAGCGCAGACAATGGTAAGGAAGTTTTCTGGAAGACCAGTGAAAAATTCGAAGAAATTGCGCGCATCTGGGCCGGCATAATCGAGGTAAGCGGTGTCAATCATAAGCACCACGTTGTTTTTGCCGTTATTTGCAATATCACTAAGGAAGGCAATGATGTCCTTCCATTCGTCATCGGTCACAGAGAAGCCCGTTGGGTTGTGGGCTGGGGTGTTTAAAAGGAGCATCACGTTTTCTTGCTTGGCTGCAATGTCTTGGCAAGCCTTTTTACAAGCTTCGAGGTCAAACTTGCCTTCTGGGGTGAAGGTGTTGAAGGTTTTGAGGTCGCGCTTGTTTTCGGTAAGAAGGCTTCTGTAGTTGCCCCAGAAATAATCGGTGGTGAGGCAGGCTTCGCCTTCGTTGAGGTAGTTGTAAAAGCCGTTGCGCAAAGCACCGGTGCCACCAGGGGTAGCAATACCAGCAGTAAAGGTGCCCGCTGGTTGGTGACCACGAAGGACGCTGTCGGTCATAGCAGCAATATAGCTTGGTTCACCGTTAATGGCTGCATAATTGGCAGCCACGTCAAAAGGAATGGCCTTTACAGCTTCCTCAACCGTTTTCATGGTTTTAAGAGAACCATCCGCATTCAAAAAGGCACCGATGGTCGCGTTCACAACGTTTTCCTTCCCCAATTCTGCAGCGCGTGCACCAGCTTGGGAAGCATAAGCAAAAATAACGTCAGGGCCGCCCTTTCCTTGGGCGTGTTTCGCTAGTAAAGACATAATTCCATTCCTCCAGTATTTTTTGTTTGTCAATAAGTATAGAATAAAGCGCATAAAAATTCAATAAAAATCACACCAATCCATTTTAGACGGAATTTCTTGAAAATTCGTGCGCTAGAGTGACCAAAATGAAAGCCAAGCCCCCTCGTCTTTCATCAAGGCGAGGGGGCTTGCATTTATGTCAGTGAGTGACTTTTCTAGCCTTATTCGTACTTACTCCAGTCTGGGCTTTGGCGCAGGCTGCTCCATTTTTCGTGGACGCCGTCTTGTTTGCGCTCATAGTTGTGACTGTTGGTGGCTTCTTGCACGGCTAGGTAGTACCAGGCGCTGGATGCGCAGTCTGGCCATACGGTCATGGTGCTTAGAAGGTCACTTTCTTTTTCTGGCAAGCGCTTGAGCACGCGGTTGACGAGGCTCATGGTTTCTGCACGGGTGATGGCCTTGTTTGGACCAAAGGTGCCGTCTGGATAACCGCTGATCCAACCCAAGGTGGCGGCGTGGGAGATGTCGTTTTCTGCCCAGTGACCGTCGATGTCTGTAAAGGTGGAGAGGTTTTCAACATCGCTTTCGTCAAAGCGAGAGGCAATGGCTGCAAATTCTGCGCGGGTGATGTTGGCATTTGGACAGAAGGAGCCGTCTTCATAGCCACGGAGAATGCCCATGTCGCTTAGGGTAGACACTGCGGTGTTGTACCAAGCGTCCTTCTTGGTATCGGTGAAGCTGTTGCTCTTAGAAAGGTTTTCTTCGCGTACATCATCATTTAAAAGACGGAAGAAAATGGTGGCCACTTCTGCGCGGGTGATATTACCCTGCGGCATCACGAGGCCATTTGGATAGCCTTTTACGTAAGCAAAATGATCGGTGCCGTTGAGCATACCTGGAATGCCTGTAATGGCCCAGCCAGCATAAACGGTCTTGTCACTGGTCATTTTAATTTTGGTGATTGGTGTGGTGAGGTCTTCGTCGCTGTACCATCCAGTAAAGGTGTAACCCTCACGGCGTGGTGTGGTGCCACTAAGATCCACCGTGGTGTTTTTCACAACCTTCTTATCAGCAATTTTAGAACCACCATTGGTGTCGTAGGAAAGGGTCACAGTTTCCACACTAGGGTCCACAGGATCCACAGCGCCACCATTTTTGGTCCATTTTGCTAGATAAGTATGGGTGTTGGTATCAAGGGCTGGAATCTCACTCACTGGGCTTTCGTTGCCATCTGCATCCACTTCTACCCATTTATCAAAGGTGTAGCCGATGCGTGCTGGTGGATCGTTGGCAGTAATTTCTGCCGCAGTCATACCAACGCCATAGGCGCGGGCCTTGATTGGGCTCTCTACCCAAATGGCTGGTTGCGCGGTGTCTGGATAAGCGTCATAACCAAGGTTGTATTCTAGGTTGTAAAGCTTTGGTTCGAGCTTGAGGGTAATAGCATTTTTTCCAGTACCTTCGTAAGCCTCACCGCCAATCCATTCGCCCTTGGTTGTATCATTGGCAACATAGTTGCGGTCATAGGATACTGGCTCGCTACGGGTGATGGTGTAGCCAACTGGTTCTAAGAGGTTACCGTTTGCGTCAACGAGCTTCATTTGGAAGTAAATAGGCTGGCTGTTGTGGATGGTGGTCCATACCTTTGTAGTGCCACCCACATAGTTACCTGCGCCCTTCACATTGAACGATGGGGCTGTTGTGGCGCCATCATACCCTGTAAAGCTAGAGCCCCAATAGGAATCGCTACCACCGCTGCCGTCCTTGTTTGGACTATAGAGGAGGATGCCCTTTAAGGTACCTATTTCAGTTTTTGCAGCATCAGAAAGACTACTTACATCGAGCTGATAGTAAAGGTCTTCCATGGTTGGATCAAAGTTTAGTACAGCGTGATAATAGCCGGCTGTTGGGTCATTTGCAGATTGTCCACCCGTTTTCGCATTCATATAAACGGTGGTGTATTCTGGCTCCGTGACCACGATGCGATAAAGAATTTCTGTGCCATCACGGTCTGTGAGGCGTTGGTCTTCAAAGATGACGTCGGCCGAAGCACTCTTGCCGTCTGCGCTTGCTGTAAGTGGCACATCCTTTTTGGATGCTACTGCCCCCCACG
The DNA here is from genome assembly GCA_934229395.1 of uncultured Peptococcaceae bacterium. Lineage (GTDB taxonomy): Bacteria > Bacillota > Peptococcia > Peptococcales > Peptococcaceae > UMGS1590. The sequence goes on from CAKQDL010000013.1 coordinate 10,614, forward strand.
CATTTGGTGTAGTGGCGTAGGCAGCTTGGAGAATAACGGTCACTTGCTTGGAGCGCACGTCCTCTGGAATCATATGGCCATCGTGGGTGTAGTTGACCTTTACACTAGCTTCTAGTTTTTGGAATTTGACCCACTTACCATAAAGCGTGGTGTCTTCTTTAAGATAGGTACCAGCCACGGCTTCTTTGGTGCAAGCCTCATCTGTATACCAACCCATAAAGATGTCCTTGCTGCCTTCTGGCCCTGTAATTTCTGGCAGGTCATCGGCAGTGATTTTTAGCACGTTTTGCTTAGTAGCTGGTACGCCTTGAGCGCCTTCAAGGTTGGCTTGGTAGCTCAAATCTGGCAGGTCACCGCTAAGGGTCACTGTTGGGGTACCTGTTTGAACAGCGGCATCATTTTCCCATTTGTAGTAAGCACATGGATGGTCACCAATGGTTTTATCGCTTTCTGGTGCGCTGTAGGCTTCAGTATATAGATCCGTTTCGCTATCTACCGGAATTTCTGTGCCATCCGCCATGGTATAGCTGACCACTTGGATGCGGTAGTAGTAAGGCTTAGTGGTGTCGATTTTGTCACCAGCACCCAAGCCAAAGGTTGGTACACCGATGGTGGCTGTTGCTTTGCCGTCTTCGCCCAAGATAATGGCACGTGCAGCTTGATTGTCACCCGTTGCTAGAACGTTGTTCCACTCATCATTGCCACTGCTTTGCAAAATATTCACGTTGATGGCTGTTGGACGGCTGCCTTCTGGAAGAGCTGAAGCATCTGCTGCAAAGGTGAGGTTTTCGTATTGGTTGATGTAGACAAGATTGTCTGTAACGGCTTGAGCCTGTTTATTATTCCAGTTCACTTCCCAAGTTTCTTGGTAGTTGGCATTGGAATCATCAAAGATGACAAAGCCGTACTCGTAGCCACTTGGCAAATTGCTGAAGGTTTTTGAACCTGTATACTTCTTTGTTTCACCTTCTACTTCCTTCATTTCAATTTCATACACTGTCAAATCGGTGGTTGGAGTGAATTCGTTTGTTGTTCCCTCTGCGCGAGAGGTGAGGCGGATTTTGACGGTGCTCGGGAAACTGCCCTCTGTGCGGCGGGTATCGTCTGCGTTGATGGTTACAGTAAGGCCATACTGCTCGGTCCAGCTAGCAGTTAATACGTGGTTTTTGGTGATTTCACCGCCAGCGGTGTCGGTAAACTTTTCACCATACTGATAAGTTTTTCCATTTTCGGTGTAGCCTTTAAAATCGTAGCCTGTTCGCGTGCGTGGTGTATCGCTCACGGTGACCTTGTGGCTATTGAAGTAGTACTCAACTTCATCAGCAAAAACTGTGCCATTTACGCCATCTTTGTAGGTAACGCTGTAGAATTTCAAATCACGCACAACGGGAGCGTCAGACACTTCTACCTTAATGTCTCCGTAGAACTTGGAGAGCTGGCTGGCTTGTGTAGCGTCTGCTGGGCCTACCTCGATGGTGTATTCCATGTTGTTGGCAGATTTGGCAGCGTAAGAGCCATTTGTGCCAACAAGTTTGGTTAAAGCGCCACTGTTATCTACCAGATAGAGGGCTTTGCCCGTGCCTACCAAGGTTTCTAGTGGCAAGGCGGCGTTGTCTTCACCGAGCCTGAGGTTAACAGTTACATCATAATATGCAGCATTTACGTTGAGAAGACCGTTGTTACTGGTGATAATTTGCGTGTAATCTTCTGTTAGAATGGTCGCTCCGCAACGATAGAGGTTGCCATCTTTTGCCTCGGTAACACCTTGCTGACTAATATAGAGCTTAGAAGTATTGCCATTGTTGGTAATCGTATAGCCATCACGACCAGATGTAACATCGCTCCAGTTGGCGCCGCCGTCTGTACTTACCTGCCAAGTGTAGCTATAGGTGCTTGTTACGCCACTTTGGGTGTCACGTTCATCGCGTGTAACGGTGGCTGTATAGCTTACTTCTTTTTCGTTTTCAAACACAGAGATTTCAGTTGGCGTTAGGCTAATTTTAGATGGATAGAACTTATTGCCTTCATCGTCTACATACATGCCCTTGTTTTCGAGTGGAAGGTTGACAGCCAAACCAACCACGCTCTCAATGGTATGCTCATGAGAAGCTACGAAGTTATCGAGCATGGTTTGGAATTCGCTGATTGCGCTAGCCGATTGGCTCATTTCTGTATCATTAAGAATGCGGTTTACGGTTTTACTTACAGACACATCGCCTGCTTTTACAGGACGGGTACCACCATTTACGCCATAAACGTTAACCAAGGCAACGTTGGAATCGGCGCTCATAGATGGTAGACTGTCCTGATTTACTGTAATTGGAAAAGTACCTTCGTTGTCAGAGGTGCTCACACAAGAAAGCACCAAGAGCTTAAGGTTGTTGGTGTCCTTAATAATAAGATTGGCTGGGTTTAGAATGGTATTGGAGCCTGTGCCAATACCGGCAGATGGTTCTGGCACTTGGTCGGTATTGTAGCTACCTACGGCTAGGATGGTACCACCGGTGAGCTTCACAATCATGCCATCCCATTCGCCGTTTAGGGTGACGCCGCTTTCGCCGCAGAGCTCGTCGGAGGCGCCAATGGCGCTGGTACCGCGCTGAGCAATGGCTGTGACGTTACCGCCCTTGATTTCGATGGTAGATGGTTGGCAGTTTTGACTTACGCGTCTGCCAGCTCCTGTTGTTAACACTTGATTGGTGCAGTTCCAATAAATAACGTCGAGCATAAAGGTATCGCCATCGCCAATGCCTGGGGCCCATTGGCCGCCTTTGGCTACAATATTGCCACTTTCGATGGTGATGTTACCAGAAAGACGGTTGCAGTTGCCGCCAATACCAGCGGCTTGATGGTCGCCGCTGGCTTCTAGGGAGCCGGTACCCTTGATGGTGAGGCTTGCCAAGCGCGCGCGGTTATTGATGTAGGTGTTTTCTACATAAATAGCAGCTGTTTGTAGCAAGGTGTTGAATTGACCACGGCTGCTTTCGTAGTAATCGGTGCCTTCAACGGTGTTGGTACCACTCAAAATCATATTGCACACTGTATTGCCTTCAATAGAAATGGCTGCTGTGGCTGTGGTATCGGCAGATACAAATTTTGACGCGCGGGTATAATCACCAGCCTTCAGATTGATGTTTTGAAGCGTTAGATTGACTTCACCTTCGCTTTTTGGCACATCAATAATGACATTTCTCTCAATAGCTTCCGAACCGTTTTGCGTGAGTATGTAATCGCCTGGCTCGGTAATGGTGACAACCCTAGCGCGTGTGGTCCACTGGTAGGTATAAGTGTAACCGTTCCCATTGCTAGATACCGTGCTCAAGTTGATGGTTTCTGCTGCATCAGCACTGGCCGGTGCTACAAAAAATGCTGCGAGCACGAGGCAAAGGGCCATGCAGAGCTTTGTTATTCTCTCTCTCATAGAGATCACTTCCTTTCTCTTCGTTTTGCAATACTGTTCTAAAATATCTCCTCAGTTTTCAGGCCTCACCTCTCACGCGCAAAATAAAAAGGCATACCTTGCGCGCAAAACTTGCGTACAAGGTATGCCTGTGAGGCCAAACTATATTTTTTAAGCATACAAAGCAAACAGACTTGGAGCTGTCTGTCTGTCTGTCTGTCTGTCTGTCTGTCTGTCTGTCTGTCTGTCTGTCTGTCTGTCTGTCTGTCTGTCTGTCTATAATTATGCGCATTTGTTTCATAATTACACCACCTTTTCTATAAAAGTCCCTCAGTTTTTCTAGTTTATCATACTTTTAGAATCTATGCACGTTTTTTCTGATAATTCACGCCCTTAGGGGGCAGTTTTGCAAACTGTTTTGGCCGAGGTTTGACAAGGTCGCTCCTAGAATTTATACTTTATATATTGATGCTTTAACCAATAAATCCACGCCGCGAGCGCTTAAAAAGGAGAGTATTTCCATGACTCAAAAACGCATTCTCACTGGCGACCGTCCTACCGGCCGCTTGCACATTGGCCATTATGTTGGCTCCCTTGCCAACCGTGTGGCTTTGCAGCACGATTACGACACCTTCATCGAAATTGCTGATATTCAAGCCCTCACCACCCACTTTGAACGTCCTGAGCTTATCAGCGACTCCATCATGCAGGTGGCCATGGACAACCTCAGCGTTGGCCTCGATCCAGAAAAGACCACCATCTTCTTGCAATCCCAAATTCCATCCATTGCAGAACTCACCGTTTTCTATTCTATGTTTGTAACCATGAATGTGCTCCGCCACAACCCGACCGTCAAGAGCGAAGCGGCCAACTATGGCTACGACGATATGACCTACGGCTTCATTGGCTATCCTGTAAGCCAAACGGCCGACATCACCTTCTGCAACGCCAATCTCGTGCCTGTTGGCGAGGACCAAAAGCCTCACCTTGAATTGGCCCGCAAGCTTGTGCGCCGTTTCAACGACCTCTACTGTCCAGATGCGCCAATTTTGAATGAGCCAGAAATTAAGCTCAGCGAATTCCCACGCCTTATGGGCCTCGATGGCAATGCCAAGATGGGCAAGAGCCTCGGCAACGCCATCTACCTTTCTGACACTGCAGAAACCGTCAATGAAAAGGTGAGCAAGGCCGTTACCGACCCTAGCCGCATCCGCGCTACCGATCCAGGCCACCCTGATATTTGCGTGGTATCCAAGTATCACCAAGTATTCACCAAAGATGAGCACGAAGACATTTGTGAACGCTGCAAGGCTGGCACCATTGGTTGCGTGGCCTGCAAAAAGCGTCTCACCCAAAGCCTCAACGATCTCCTCGATCCATTCCGCGAACGCCGCGCTTACTACGAAGCCCATCTTGATGAAGTGCGCGACATCATCCGCGCTGGCAACGACCGTGCCAACAAGATTGGTAACGAAAACGTGGCCCGCATGAAGGAAGCCATGCACTTGAACCTTGGTGGCGTGAAGCTATGAGCGGACGCTTCATTGTCCTAGAGGGCATTGATGGCAGCGGCAAGGGCACCCAGCTTGAGCTGCTGCGCGAGGCGCTAGAAGCGTGCGGCCACAAGGTGTGGCTCACCCGTGAACCCTCTGAGTCGCCTATCGGCCGCATGATTCGCCAAGGCCTAACCGGTGGTGAGCGCTTTGACGAGGCCACCATGGCCCTCCTCTTTGCCGCCGATCGCCTTGTGCATATTGATGAGGTGCGCGCCCATCTTAATCAGGGCGACATCGTCCTCTGTGACCGCTATATTCTCTCGAGCCTGGCCTACAACAGCCAAAGCCTGAGCCTAGAATGGATTCTTTCCCTCAATAAGGAGGCCGACAAGCGCTTGCATCCGGACCTCACCCTCCTTTTTGACCTTTCTTCCCAGGAGGCCATGCACCGCATCGACCTCCGTGGCGAACAAACAGAACGCTACGAAACCCAATCCCAGCTCTATCAGGTAGGCGAAATGTATCGTATGCTCGCAGATGTGCGCCTAGACGACAACGTCACCCGCATAGACGCCGCCCGCACGCCAGACGAAGTGCATCAAGGCGTGATGAAGGTTGTTGCTAACATTCTATAAAAACAAGCGCCACTGCCCCAGCATTGCTAGGGCGGTGGCGTTTGTTTGTGTGGTTGGTGGTTCAGTGAGCGTAGAAAAATAGCTCTTGCATGGCAAGAGCACAGTGTGTCGATAAACCCGAAACGTGCGCCTTCTCTCTTGATGAGAAAAGGCGATTAAGCGGCGCGGTGTTTTTTGATGCGATGGTAGAGCTCGTAAAACAAATAGATGACCAAGGAAATGCCGTGACCAATTAGGATGTAGGTCGCAGCGGCGCCTAAGTTGCCATCGTTCATGGCTACGCCGCCCAAAACCGACATGATGATGGTTGGAAAGCGCGAGATGCTAAAAATGCGTATCCAGCTTCTGAGGGAGAGCGGCGTGAGGCCCACGGCGTAGCTCATAAAATCCTTTGGCGTCCCAGGAATAAGAAAGGAGATAAAGACGATACGCTCGAGGCTTTCTTGATTGTAGGCGGTGAGGTCCATTTTTGAGCGCGTGCGCTCGCTGAACATCAGCTCAATGATTTTGTAGCCAAAGACACGCGTGAGCAAAAAGGTGGTGATGGAACCGAGCATGGTGCCAAAGATGCTAAGGAGCGAGCCAACCACTGGCCCAAAGGCCATACCGGCAGCGATTTGGAAGGGCTCCCCGGGAAGCACTGCCACCACAATCTGTAAAAAAATAATTCCCACAAAGAAGAGATAACTCCAATGGCCAAAGGACAAAATCCAATCGCGGGCAGCGTTTGGCTCTTTGATGGTGTTGTAAAAGGGCACGCCGAGCTTTAAGATAATGAGCGCTGCCAAGAGGCAAATCACCACAACCAAAACGGCCAAAAGGGTCACATAGGGCAGATATTTTTCAATCTTGCGCCGGCGCAGGGCCTTGTTGGATGGGCGGCGGCTCAGGCGCATGGAACGCCTTAATTTTTTAAAAACCTGCATTTTGTCCTCCTTTCTAGGGATACGCAAAAGGGGATTGCGCACGGCAATCCCCCCTTGATTATTCTTGTGTTTCTGTTTGCGCTACTGCTTCATTTGGGAAAAGCGTGTCGCAAAGCGTCGTAAAGGATTCCTGATCCTTTGCTGCCTTTTTAATATCCATACCGGCCACTTCGTTGGCATAGTCAATGCCTACCCAGCCTTCTTTAAGGCCCTCGTCGCTAGGGAAGCTCCAGTTGACCTGTTCGCAGTCGTCAATCAAAGACAAGACAATGATGCTGGTATAGAGAAGCTGTGTTTCAACCGACGTAGCATCCACATCGCTACCAAGATACATATAGCGAATGCTCAAGGTGTATGGATGTTTTTTATCTTGAATGTCTAGGTTGTATTTACCTAGAGATTTTGCGCCTGTAAGCTGTACGAGCTCGTTGTTGGCACTAGAATTGCTGATGTAGGGATTCTTTGCTGCATATAATTGTGACGCAAAAGAATCACGTTCTCCAGCCTTGTTGCCCCCGCCACAACCAGCCAGACACATGAGCGCCATAACGGCCACAAGAACCATCGCGCCTACCCTTTTTAACATGAAGCACACCTCATTTTTAAATAAATTGAATGCAACAGCGCATCCATGTTCTATTATAGCCTAGTGGGCGTGCATGCACAACAAAATGTTTCTATTTCGTTACCAACAGATATGCCACAATAATGATGGTTGGTGTCAAAAGCAAGTAGGTGAAAGGCATGGTCTTTTTGTAGCGCGCCATGCGTTCTTCCTGTGGAAGGTTTTTATTCGCAAGCTGTGCCATTCCGTAACCCTTTACAATCAAGCTGAGAACGAGCAACACAGCTGCAATGATTAATAATATCTTCTCCATTGTATCCTCCTAATGTCCAAACAGCGCCAAGACGAGCATACCAAAAACAACCAGCCATTGACTACCAAAAAAAATGAGCCAGCGCGTGTTTTTTGTAAACTTCGTATCCCAAAGGGCGTCATTGATGTGGCCCAAAAGGCGCGTCTCCTGCTCTTCGGTGGTGGCGCTAAAGCCCAAGAGCCCCTCGTAGCGCAGCATGACCGCTGCCGGCGCTAGGCGCTCTTCTTGCAAGCCTTGGCGAATGGCTAGGGCCACCGTGTCGTAGAGGTCCATATCGTGCACAAAGCCACCGGCGCGGAACATATACCATTTTCTTTTTCCAAAGCTTTGGAAAAGCATCACAAACCCTGCAAGCACAAAGCCCAAAAAGAAAAGATAACGCACGCTTTTTGTCCAACCGCCAAAATAGAGCCACTCAAAAATCCCCACCTCTAGCAGCATATAAAGGAGGGGCCATTGCACCTTTACTGCAATGGCCTCCTTTTTAATCAGCTGATAAAGAACAAGGGTGAGGAGCGTCATAAAGCACACACACCATAGAATTTCAGCGCGCAACATTATTCCATATAATCGAAGGCCATAGGACCAACCACAACGGTATCGCCGTCTTGGATGCCTGCCTTACGCAATTCCTTTTCGATGCCCATGTTGTCCAAAATCTTCATGAAGCGATCGACGGCTTCGTCGCGTTCAAACTGCGTACGACCAACAAGGCCGTCGATTTCTGGACCAACGACTTCGTAAACATCTTCGGCCATTTTGTGAATGGTAAATGGTTTTTCGTGTTTCTTTGGTGCTTCTTCTTCCACCACCTCGAAATCTTCTTCCTTGTATTCCACCGGCCCAATTTCGTCCAAAACATCGGCCAAGTAGTAGGTGAGGGCTTCAAAGTGAGAGTCGGTAGCGGCGCTCATTGGGAAAATGCGCACCTCTGGGTAAGCCTCTTGCAAACGTGCAAGGGCGGCTTCTTTGTCCTCTTCGGTCATGATGTCGACCTTATTGGCCACAATGACCATTGGCTTTTGGTTGAGATGTGGCGCATAGCGTTCGAGCTCGGCGCGAATGGTTTCGAGGTCTTCGAGTGGGTCGCGGCCTTCAGAGCCAGAAAGATCCACCACGTGCACAAGCACACGGGTGCGCTCTACGTGGCGCAAGAAACGGTGGCCCAAGCCAGCACCTTCGGCAGCCCCTTCTACAAGGCCAGGCACATCGGCAATAACAAAGCTGCGGCCAGCATCCACGCGCACCATCCCGAGGTTTGGCTCTAGGGTGGTAAAGTGGTAGTTGGCAATTTTTGGCTTGGCTGCACTCACACGGCTAATAAGGGTGGACTTGCCCACGTTTGGAAAACCTACGAGGCCAACGTCTGCAAGAAGCTTGAGCTCTAGTGTAATCCATTTTTCTTCGCCCTTTTCACCGTTTTCGGCAAAGGCTGGGGCACGGTGGGTGGAGCTTACAAAGCGTGCATTCCCACGGCCACCGCGGCCGCCCTTGGCCACTTCAATTTCTTGACCGTGCTCACGCATATCGCCCAAAAGCTTGCCTGTGTCGGCATCGCGCACAATGGTGCCAATAGGCACGCGCAAGGTGATATCATCGGCGCCGCGGCCGTGCTGCTTGGCACCAGAGCCGTGATCGCCACGCTTACCCTTGTAGTGGGTTTGGTAACGGAAGTCAATCAAGGTGCGTAGGCCTTCATCGGCGCGCAAAATGATGGAACCACCCTTACCGCCATCGCCGCCTGCAGGGCCGCCCTTTGGTACGTATTTTTCACGACGAAAAGCCACAACGCCGTTACCACCGTCGCCAGCCTTTACGTTGACTTTTGCGTAATCATAAAACATTGTTTTTCTCCTTTGTGTCTACTGTGTCAGTGTCTAAAAGACCGGCAAGACGCATCAAATGCTGGGCATTGGTCGTGCGACAACGGCCTGGTCGTATCTTATAATCAAAGGCAATAGCATCACCTTCGTAATGCTCTTCAAAATGGTAGTTTTTGCCGCCAATGTGGGCCTCTTCGGCCAAGGCACAAAGCTCAAAATCGTGGGTTGTCACCACCGTCATCATCCAAGGCTTGGTGAGCTTTTCAATGGCTGCACGTGCGCCAATGATGCGGTCGGTGGAGTTGGTGCCCTTAAAGATTTCGTCCACCAAAACAAGCATAGGCTCCTGCTTTTCGGCGTATTGCACCATTTCCTTAATGCGCAAAATTTCGCCATAAAACGAGGAAATACCCTCGCTTACATCGTCCTTGACGCGCATCGACGAGAAAAGACGCATTGGCGACACTTGAAAATCTGCAGCCATAACCACCCCACCAGCATAAGCAAGGACGGCGTTCATGGCCAAGGTACGCATAAAGGTGGATTTCCCACTCATGTTGCTGCCGGTAATAATCACCGTTTCACCGCCTTGGGCATAGTCGTTGCCAACGACCTTCGCTGGGTCTAAGAGTGGATGCTTGCCCTCCTTCATATAAAGGGTAGGCGCTTCGGTAGCCAAAATGGTTGGCATGGTGGTTTCGCTTTCACGCACGCGCTCGAGGGTGCCCAAGGAATAGAGGGCTTCAACCTCGCCCAGCCAATCCATCCAATTGCCAAAGGAGGCGCCGTATTGTTTGCGCCAGCCATTGAGAGCCACGCAGCAGTTAAAATCCCACGCCAAAAAGCCAACGAGCGGCCAATAAAAAAGGAAGTTTTCTCTAAGCGCCCAAGCCGAGGCAATGCGATTGAGGCTTTTCATACCTGCTGAGGCATTGGCCAAATCCTTTTGCATTTGGCTGAGGTAAGCGCTCTTAAAATCTGGCACGAGAAGGCTTTCAATGCGCGCCTCCATAAGAGCCATACGCTTAGAAAGGGCCATCACGCTCTCGCGCTCCGATTGAATGACACCACTGAGCAAAATGGAGCTCATAATCTGCAAGCAGAAGCTATAGAGCACCGCCATTGGAGAGCCAATGCCCATAAGGGCTGCCACAACGGTAAAAAGCGTTACTGCTGGCATCCCAATGGCCAACATTCTAACAGACGCCATGCTCTTGTTGCCCTTGCCTGTGGCATAGGAGCGCAGGCGCACTTCGGCCTCACGTTTGTCCTTTTCTTGACGCTTGTCACGGCTTAGCCCCAAGGCTTCAAATTCAATGGCCAAGTCGTCATCGCGCAAAAGCTCGCGCACGCTGTCCTGTCTTTGGGCAATGTAGCGCAGGTTTGGACGGGTCAAAAGGCGCATCAATGCGTCCTGACCATCAACGGTATGGGCCACAGAAATGTATTGGAAGAGGGAGCGCGGGCCAAAAAGGTCCAAGTCGCTGCTCAAATAATCGTCCTTTTTCTCGTAGATGGCGCCATCCTCTGGAAAATTGTACCAATCCATGCTGTTGCGCGCCATATACCGTGCGAGCACCTCGAGGCGATTTTCTTCTAGGGAAATATCGCGCTTTTGCACGTTGAATATATGCACCATCAGGCAAAACAGCACCGCATTCCCAGCCGCTAGCACATAGCCCACAAGATGCAGTCTTTGATAGCCCAAAACGAGCCACACCAAAACAAAAAACGCGCTCGCCAATCGGCAATAGCTCATCATATTGAGGCGTTTTTTTGCTTGCGCCAAACGATTTTCGCCTTCACTGATTCTGTTTTCGATATTTTTTCGGTTCAAATTGTCACCTTCTTTAAATACCAAAAAAGGGATGACCTCTTGGCCATCCCCTATTTTTCCTTATTCAGCAGCGTAAACGCTGACAACGGTCTTTTTGTTAGCCTTGTGTTCGTAACGAACGACACCGTCGATCATTGCAAACAAGGTATCATCGCCGCCTCTGCCAACATTAGCACCTGGATGAATCTTGGTACCTCTCTGACGATAGAGAATGTTACCAGCCTTTACAGACTGACCATCGCCCTTCTTAGCACCGAGACGCTTGGAGTGGGAATCACGACCGTTCTTGGTACTACCTACCCCTTTTTTAGATGCGAATAACTGTAAATCTAATGTGAACATCTGTCCACCTCCTCAAAGAAGAACACTGTTTGCTGCGATATAATCTGGATAAATCTGCACCAAAGCATTGATGCCGACTTCCATAGTTTTTAGTACTGATTGAGCAATGAGCGCAATGCGTTCATCCTCATTCTCAGTCACCATCACTCTTACATAGCCTTCGTCCATTTCTGCGTTATAGCTCACGCCTTGCACACATAGACTGTTTTCAATCACAATAGCAAGGGTAGACGCAGCCGCACATACGAGATCCTCTCCATAAGGAGCGCTGTCTGCGTGGCCTTTCATTTCAAAGCCTTGGAGCTCATCCGCACGGTTATGAAAAAGCTTGACTCGAATCATTAGCCGATGATTTGTTCAACGGTTACGCGAGTGTAAGGTTGACGATGGCCTTTTTTACGACGATAGTTTTTCTTAGGCTTATACTTGAAAACAGTAATCTTAGGAGCCTTACCGTTTTCTACAACCTTAAGAGCAACCTTAGCGCCTTCAACGAAAGGCTTGCCAGTTACAACAGTGCCTTCCTTGTTAAGCATAAGTACAGAAGATACTTCTACGGTTTCACCAGCTTCAGCGTGGAGAAGTTCCACGTCTAAAGTCATACCTTCTTCAACCTTGTATTGCTTACCACCAGTTTCGATAATTGCGTACATTATTCTAAATACACCTCCCTGAGAATACTCGCTGCCACCAGGTGACGTCCTTGACATACTTTCTGAACCCTTTGCATGCGGTTTCGATCTGGGAAAATACCCATATCCGAAAATAAATTATACAGAAGCCCGCGCCCACTGTCAAGCGTTTATTGGTGAGCGCCGAAAAAATTTTAGAGCATCTTAGCCACGTAGCTTGTGCGGTCTTCGCTCTTTTCTTCAAATGGCACTTGGCCAGCTTCTTGACCCTTGAGGATGCTTAGAATCACGTCTGCAAGGTCGTACTTGGTGCTTACGCGGTCCACACGGTTGTTGTACTTGTCGCTGTACTTCTTCATACGTTCTGCTTCGGCTGGAGAAAGGGCTTCGTCCTTGTACTTGGCATAGAGGTCACCGTTGACATATTTTTCAATGTCGAGGTCCTTCACCTCCAAAAGGTCTACAACAACCACTGGAAGCGCTGCGCGTTCGTCGGTAACGGCGTGGCTCTTGGTGTAAGCCACTTCCTTGGCGCTTTGGGCAGAGGTCATAGAGTCTTCGCTCAAATAAAAGAGCACGCCCTTGCAGTTTTCGTTTTTGATGGCGCCAAAAATGGTGGAGTTATAGCCATCGCCGGTCATGTTGGATTCTACGTCAATCCAAAGGTTCTTGCCCATTTCTTGGAGGGCTACAACGTCGCTGTACACAGCGCGGCCATCTCTAGTGGAATAGCTCACATAAATATATGGCTTGCTTGTGTCGCAAGCTTGAATCTTATTTGCAATTTCTTGAATGCTTTGTTCTACTGGCAAATCAGTTCATCCTTTCAGTTTTGAATGTATGCAAGCCATTATACCACACTTAGCAGCGTAAAAAAAGGAGGTGGCACCGCTTTAAGCAAAACAAAACAAGGGCCAGACGTTTACATTTAGCAAACGGCTGGCCCTTTATTTTTATAGCGCCTTCTTGGCGTTTTCTTCCATTTGTAGGAATTTTTGGCTGGTTTTGTCCATAGCTTCGATGATGGCGCCTTTAAAGCCTTGGGCTTCTAGGGTGGCGACACCCTCAATGGTGGTGCCGCCGGCTGAGCAGACGTTGTCGCGCAGCACGGCTGGGTGCTCGCCGGTTTCTAAAACGAGGCTAGCGGCGCCTAGGGTGGATTGGGCGGCAAAAAGGATGGCATTCTTGGCTGGAATGCCGAGTTTAATGGCGCCTTGGGCCATGGCTTCAATGAACATATACACAAAGGCTGGTGAGGAGCCGCTCACGGAGCCCACGGCGTGCATCACGTCCTCGCGCACAACGGCAACCTTGCCAAAGCTTTCGAAAAAGCTTGTCACCAAGGCGCGCTCGCTCCCGTCCATATTATCAGAGAAGCACAGCCCACTCATGCCTTGGCCAATTTGAGCTGGGGTGTTTGGCATGGCACGGGCCACGCGCACGCCACTTTTGCCTACAACGGCCGCCACGGCATCGGTGGAATAGGCTGGAGCAATGGCCAAAAGGATTTGCCCGTCTTCCAAGACTTCGCGAATGGCCTCGAGGACGCTTTTGTAGATGTTTGGCTTCACAGCAAGCACGATGATGTCGCTGTTTTTGGCCACCTCGCGGTTGTTTTCTAGGGCAATGACGCCATTTTTTGCGGCAATGGCCTCTCTGGTTTCGGCACTTTTAGTGCTTAGGCAAATTTTTTCCGCTGCGCACCACTTGGTGTTGACAGCACCTTCTAGCATGGCGCGACCCATGTTGCCGCAGCCGATAAATCCGAGCTTGTATGTTTTCATAGCTTTCTCCTTTACTTGCGTCCGAGCGGAATTTGCGCACGCACGTCGTTTACCTTGTCCAAATCAATATCGACAACCTTTTCGCACACGGCTGTACCTAGGTCCTCTTCTACCTCTGCCCACGGGTTGACCACAATGGAATGGCCGTAGGAAACATAGCTCGCTGCCTCGTTGCGCGCTGGCGCTACACCAATGGCGTAGCATTGGCCATCCATGGCGCGTGCGCGGAATAGCAACTCCCAATGGCGCGGTCCGGTGGATGGGTTAAAGGCAGCCGGATACACAAGCAGGCGCGCGCCGGCATCGACCATGGCCATGGCGGTCTTTGTAAAGCGAATGTCGAAGCAAATACCTAGTCCAATTTTGCCCCAAGGGCTATCAAAAACCGTTGTCTTTTCTCCGGGCGAAAGCACATCACTTTCCTTAAAATACTGACCACCCTTGATATCAATGTCGAAGAGGTGCTTTTTGCGGTGCTTGGTCACAAAATGGCCATCGCTGTCGTACACGTAGGAGGTGTTGTAATAATAGCCCTTTTCTCTTTCGCAAATGGAGCCACCTATGAGCCACACGTGGTTTTCTTTGGCAGCACGCGCAAGCATGGTTTGGGCTGCGCCGCCTTCTTCTTCGGCATAGTCTGGAAAACGCGCTGTTTCGTAGGGCACGCAAAACATTTCTGGCAGCACCACAAGCTCAGCGCCAGCCGCTGCCACGCGTCCAATGGCCGCCTCGGCTTGACGTAGGTTTTCTTCCTTGTCCTCGCCTACAACCAATTGCAAAAGTCCCAACTTACATTTCATACCATCAACCCTTTCAAAATAAGGGGACGAGTGGGAAATGGCGATTTTTAAAAACACGTATATGCAATAGAATAAGCCTTCCGCCTCTCAGAGGAGGGAAGGCTTTATCTATTCATTTGAAGGTTGTATGTCTATTTCCCGCTCGTCCAATTCATTAATTGTCTTCCATAATGATTGGCAAAATCATTGGACGGCGACGGGTGCGTTCGTAGAGGAACTTCCCGGTGGCGTCGCGGAGACTTTGCTTGATGGCACTCCAATCGGTGGTGCCGTCCTTCATGCATTGATTCAACGCCTTTTCTACGCGTTCGCGTGCTTCCGTCATAAGGTCGTCGGCCTCGCGCACATACACAAAGCCGCGGCTCACAAGGTCTGGCCCTGCTACCACGCGCTTGTTTTTGCGGTCGATGGTCACAACAACAATAAAGATACCGTCTTGAGAAAGCTGCTTGCGATCGCGAAGCACAATGTTTCCAACATCGCCAATACCCAGCCCGTCAATAAGCACACGGCCAGATGGCACCTTGCCAGAAATGCTCACGCGGTTTCTGGTGGCATTGACCACGTTGCCGTTTTCGGTCACGATGATGTTTTCTGGGGGAATGCCCACTTCCTTGGCCAAATTGGCATGGTTTAGAAGCATGCGGTATTCGCCGTGGACTGGCATAAAGTACTTTGGTTTTACAAGGTTGAGCATCATCTTGAGCTCTTCGCGGGCGGCGTGGCCAGATACGTGAACGAGCTCGTCCTTGTTGTCAATAACCGTAGCGCCTAGCTTACATAGCATATCAGTGACCTTGCTGATGAGCTTTTCATTGCCCGGAATAGGGCTTGCAGAGAAAATAACTGTATCTCCTGGGCCAATGTGCACTTGTCTGTGTTCGCTCATTGCCATGCGTGAAAGAGCTGCCATTGGTTCACCTTGAGAGCCTGTGCAAAGAATGACCAACTGGCTGTCTGGATATTGGTGCATTTCTTCCATTTCAATAATGGTATGCGGTGGCACATTGAGATAGCCAAATTCACTGGCTACGGTGATGGTATTGAGCATACTGCGCCCTGTAATAACCACCTTGCGCTTGTTGGCATAGCTCACATTGAGCACCTGCTGCAAGCGGTGAACGTTGGAGGCAAAGGTGGCTATGATGATACGGCCTGTGATGTGTGGGAAGAGCTTTTCAAAGGTATCGCCTACATTCGATTCGCTCATAGAAAAGCCTGATTTAATGGCATTGGTGGAGTCGCTCATCATAAGGAGCACGCCACGGGCACTGATTTCGGCAATGCGCTGAAAATCGGTGGTCACGCCATCAACAGGGGTTTGGTCAAACTTAAAGTCGCCTGTGTGCAAAATAATCCCTAGAGGGGTGTGAATGGCTATAGCACTCGCATCCGGGATACTGTGACAGGTTTTAAGAAGCTCGATTTCCATGTGTCCTACACGGAAAGATTCGCCTTGCTTAACCACAACCAAACGCTGCTTGCCCAAATTGCGAGCCTCCTTGAGCTTTGGTTCTACTAGGCCAATGGTAAGGCGTGTGCCATAGACAGGCACATGAAGCTCACGCAAGACATACGGCAGGCCGCCAATATGGTCTTCGTGGCCGTGGGTGAGCACAATACCCTTTACTTTTTCACTGTTCGTTGTGAGATAGGTAATGTCTGGGATGACGCAATCGACGCCTAGGAGATCTTCTGTAGGGAAAGACAGTCCTGCATCAATTACGATGATTTCGTCCCTATATTCGATGGCTGTCATGTTTTTCCCAATTTCTTCCAGTCCGCCCAATGGGATAATTTTTACGCCATCTTTTGTTTTTTGCTTAGAAATAACGGTTTCCTCCTTCTTATATAATTTTTGCCGATCCGTTTTCACTCAGCTGATACAATTATAATAAATTTCACCCTTTGTTGCAAGCGCACCGCCCTTACACAGAATGAATGATACAGCGTGAGCAGCCGTCTGGCGCGGTGAAAAATTTTTGGCAGCAAAAAGCCCCGCTTGCGCGAGGCTCGTTTTTATTGGGCAGTATCTGTTGCTTGGGTATCTTGGGTGGTTGTGTCTTGCGCTGGCACCTCTTGGGTGGTGGTGTCTTGCGCAACGTCTTGAGCAGGCTCTTGCACCTCTTCGCTCACCTGATTATCCTCTCCACCAGCTGCGTCTGTGTATGTCTCTTTCTCGACTACATTCTGGCTGTTGTCCACCGTTGTGGTTTGCTCGGTTTGGGTGGTGTCTTGGGTTGTTGCGTCGCTTGTGTTGTCGCTTGTGTTGTCGCTAGAGCCGCCACCAAAAACGTCGCGGAGCCAGTCAAAGAAGCTATTGACGATGTTTTGCAAGCTGTTCAAAAAGCCTTGGCCCTCTTCGGTTTGGAGATAAGCGCTGGCTTTCCCGGCTAGGTCGGATACATTTTGTGCGACCTTGTTCCAGTCAATGTCAAGGCCTGCCAACTGGCGAATCATGTCAAGAAGTTGTTGATATTGTGCATCAGAAAGAGTGACGCCTGTTTGTGCCAACACTTCGTCCAAAATGGCTTTGTAGTCGGCCTCGGTTTGTGGATTTTTTTCAGCAATTTGGGTTTTAATGCCGTTAACGATTTCGTTGGCTGTTTCGTTGCCCACCTCTTGGCCAAGCTCTGCGTTGGTCACAAGCTCGCTGGTGGCGGCTTGCTTGACATCTTCGTCAATGGTTTCGCCGGTGGATACTTCGTAGGCCTTCATAATACCTGTGAGGGCACCGGTGCCGCTGACTTCCATAGGGGCGGTAACCTTGATGTCAGCATCACTCACGCCGGCGGTCATAAGAGCGCTGGCATAGGCCTCCGCAGTCACATAGTTGATGTTGTTGGTGCGCACATTTACGCCAGAACCTTTTTTGGTATAGGTAATCATGGCGCAGGAGTTGGTACTGTTGCCAATTTGGGCATCTGGAATTTTGCCACTGAGGTATTTGCGTTCTTCACTAATATCTACATCAATAATTTGCGCATTTTTACCAGCGCCGAAGTAGTTGAGTACTTCCTGGCGTTGCTGCGCATTGAGGTTGGTACCAATGGTTACAATCTGATCGCCAACGGCAGCATCTGCAAAAGCGGCCAATGGTGTAGAGAGCATACCTAATATAAGGGTTATTGCAATGAGTTTCTTTTTCATAATTATCCTCCATAAGAAAGGTCTTCTTGACGCCCCTACTATAGCACAACGTGCATGAGAAATATTTTAAAATAAGTAACAATATCGTCTGTTTCCCGTAAAGAAAAAGCCAGCGCGCACGGCACACTGGCTAAAAAATATCTAATTTGTAAAGTTTTTTTTGTAATTGTTGCCCCACTCAGCCATGGCATCTAAGATGGGGCGCATCGACACGCCCAGCTCTGTGAGGGCGTATTCCACACGCGGTGGCACCTCTTCGTAAGCGTGGCGGCTCACAATGCCATCGTTTTCCATAGAGCGCAGGTTTTCTGTGAGCACCTTTTGGCTGATGCCCTCGAGGGATTTTTGCAATTCGTTAAAACGGTAAGGTCGCTCCATCAGATTGCGGATAATGAGCAGCTTCCATTTGCTGCCAATGAGTTGCACAGTGGTTGCCACCGGGCAGGCTGGCAAGTCTTCTTTTTTTACCATTTTTTCACCCCCTCATTCCTTCCTTCTATTATAGACGAAGCCACGCCATAAAAAAAGACCGCAGCGCGCGGTCTTTATACTCTTAGATTTTATCCTTGATGCGTTGTGGCATTCTCACGAGGAGCACGCTAACAACAACCATAATGATAAGCTTGTCGAGATAATCGGTGCCCACCTGTACAATGAAGGTGGACGCCACGAGTGGCAGGTGCATAGCGCCATAAAGGAACTGCACAATGTAGCTTGAGCCCGCAGATGTGATACCGCCAAAGATGTAGGCCGCAATAGAAGCGCTCACAATGGACGTTGGGAAGGATACCACAAAGGCTTTTAATACGAGCGGCCAGCGGTCAAAGCGTGGCTGACGTAAGAGGCTTGCAAAAAGTGCAGCCGTTAGCCCAGCCGGAATAAAGGGCAGTGCAAAAGGGTCGTAGGTGGAATTAAAAATACTCGATGCCAAGGCGCAGCTCACGCCATACACAGGACCACAGCTTAGGGACACAAAGATGGTGCCCAAGGTGTCTAGGTAAATTGGCAAATGGGCCACCATGGCCAGGGACGAACCGATGACATTAAGGCACACGCCTAAGGCCGTCATGACAAGTGGGGTTGTTTTACGTGGACTCACGCCTTCCACCCCCTTGCAAAAGCAAAAGCAACATGGGACAGATTTGAATACATTGGGTGAAGCATACCCATACCTCCTTACGCTTGCCCGCATTTTATAGCACTCAAAAGCCCCCACATTGTGGAGGCTCAGAAGTCTATATAGCTTCATGCGAACAACGTCTTTAGTTTTTTATACTGGGAAGATTTCGAACCAGTGCATTCTATTATAACCGAATGTCTTCTTTAATTCCAGTAAGAATGCGCTCATCGCTGACAGCAATTTCATTCTTTTTAAGTCTGCCATGAATGATTTCTGAGAAAAGGAAATAGAAAATCGCCATAATTGGCACAAAAATCATCATACCAACGAGGCCAAACAAGGAGCCACCAATGGTGATGGCAAAGAGGGTCCAAATGGCTGGAAGTCCTACAGAACCACCCACCACGCGTGGATAAATGAGGTTCCCCTCCACCTGCTGGAGCACAACGAGAAACACAATAAAGATGATGGATTTCATTGGGTCCACAGTGAGAATGAGGAGTGCCCCAATGGCCCCACCAATAAAGGCCCCAAAAATTGGCACCAAGGCGCAGAAACCTGTGAGCGCGCCAATCATCACAGCATAAGGCAGACGCAAAACGCTCATACCAACGGCGCAGAGGGTACCTAAAATGACCGCTTCTGTGAGCTGACCAGAAATAAAGCTATAAAACTTGGCAAAGCTCACCTGGGCCACATGGATGATGTAGCTGGCGTTGCGTTCGCTAAAGAGGGCATAGCAAATTTTGCGTGCCTGAACGGCGAGCTTTTCCTTGCTACTCAAAATATAAATGGCAAACACGAGCTCAATAACGAAATTGAAGATCTTTGAGAAAACAGAGGACACAATATCCACAGTAGAGTTTACAGCACTCGTGAGAATCGTTGATTGCGCCAAGAAGTTCATCATTTCAGCGTTCAAAACGTTTTCAATATTACCAGAAGTGAGGGCGTCAATGCGTTTTTGGAAATCTGCCACCATATCCACATCCTTGAACATATCGAGGAAATTGTAGAGATAGTCCAGGTAGCTTGGCACCATAGAAATAAAGAGGGTGATGGATTTGACCAGCTGTGGCACAACCATACTGATGACCACAGAGATGATGCAAATCACCAAGAGAATAGACAACAAAATCGACACCATACGCACGCGGCGCTTGGCCTTTGGCGACTGGTAGCGAGCAAATAGTTTTCTTTCAAAAAATCTCAGCGGTACATTCAGCACAAAGGCCATCACAGCGCCAATGATGAACGGCCCAAAAAGGCCCATCAGATATTTTGCAGCGCCGAGCAGCGATTCGGGATGAAAGACAGCGTAAATCACCAAGGCCGCGGCTAGCACAATGAGCAAAAGCCGCTGAACAGACATATTACGATAGTCCATGGTTCTCTCCTTTTATTGATATGTGCATCAGGTTAAAGAACATTATACAACAGCAATTTATTTTTGAAAACTGATGAATTATTTCTATTTGCTTACATCTTTGTCGTGGTATGATAAAGATACACAAGGAGTGAAACGATATGATGTACGATAAATCCTATTGGAAGAAAAAATCACGCGAAGCACAGGATGCCCTCTTAGACGATTTGCGCCCACTCATTGCCATTGAAAGCGTGCGCGACGACGAACACGCCACGGCAGGCGCGCCATTTGGCCCTGGCCCTGCCCAGGCTTTGGACTATATGCTCGCCTTGGCCGAACGCGACGGCTTTGAATGCGAAAACGATGACCACTACGCCGGTGTGATTCGCTTTGGCAAGGGCGAAAAACGCCTTGGTATTTTGGGCCACTTGGATGTGGTGCCTGCCACAGGAAAGTGGGACACCCCACCTTTTGAAGCCACCATCCGCGACAACCGCCTTTATGGCCGCGGCACCAGCGACGACAAAGGCCCTGTGATGGCCGCCTACTACGCCATGAAGCTCTTACGCGACAGCGGCGCGGAACCAAAGTACACCATCGAGCTTATTTTGGGTACCGACGAAGAAAGCAACTGGCAGGATTTGGACCATTATTTTGCCACCCACCCAATGCCAGATATGAGCTTTTCGCCAGACGCTGAGTTCCCACTCATCAACGGCGAAAAGGGTATTTTTAACCTCAAGCTCCAATTCGACGCACCAAAGCGCGGTGTGGATGCCACCCTTATGGCCTTCGATGCTGGCGTGCGCACCAACATTGTGCCAGAATACGCCACTGTGATGATTGAAGATGCGCCTCGAGGTTTTGGTGATAGCTGGCTCAGCTACGCCAAAGAAACACCACTTTTGCACGCCGAGGCCATCATGCAAGGTGATACGCTGATTCTCACCGCCCAAGGCAAGCCAGCTCACGGCGCCGAGCCAGAAGACGGCATCAACGCCGCCACCTATTTGGCCCATTTTCTCTACCACGCTACACCAGATTTTAACGCCGAAGCCTTTTTGGATGTGCTCGGTAACATCCTCCACTATGATTTCTTTGGCAAGACCCTCGGCATCGACAGCCACGACACCATCATGGGCGATGTGAGCGTAAACCCTGGCGTGATTCGCTACAACAGCAACGAAGCTTCTATTGAGCTCAACATCCGCTACCCACGCTCCACAGATGAGGCCACCATTCTCTCTGCCCTACAAGCGCGCCTCGCTCCTTTGGGCGTGCATCTTGATGCGCCAACCTCCTCACGTCCGGTGCATTTTGTAAAGGAAAGCGATCCCTTGGTGTCCACCCTTATGGATACCTACAACGATTACGCCTGCGTGCCTTGCCTGCCAATGTCCATCGGCGGCATTACCTACGCCCATGCCCTACCACGCGCCGTGGCCTTTGGCATGACCCTGCCAGAATACGAGGTGTTCATCCACCAGGCCAACGAAAGCGTTGTTTTAGAAAACATCGAGCGCGCCACAGCCATCTACGCCGACGCCCTCTACCGCCTTACAAAATAATTTTGGGGACGAGCGGGAAATAGCTTTTTTAAGAAATACGTGTATGCATTTGCGAAGCCTTTCACCTCTCAGAGATGGAAGGCTTTTTCTTATTTGCATACGTATGTCTATTTCCCGCTCTACTCATTTTACATCGCGCATAAACTGTAAACAGATTAACAAAGGCATTATCGTAGCATCTGGCCAATTTTTGTGCTATGCTAAAAAGCACCCAATGAACCCATTGAAAAAATGCAGGAGGAATTTATGCTAAAAATCTTAAAAACCATGAAGCCGCGCGACATGGCCCTCTTTGTCCCCATCCTCTTCTTTATTGTGGCGCAAGTTTGGCTCGATTTAAGACTGCCCGATTATATGTCGGAAATCACCCGCCTTGTAGAAACCCAGGGCAGCGCCATAGAAGACGTGCTCACCGCCGGCGCCAAAATGCTCGGCTGTGCTGCTGGGAGCTTACTCACCGCTGTGGTTGTGGCTGTGCTTTCTGCACGCATCGGCATTAATTTTTCGGCCGAGCTCCGCGAAAAGCTCTTCCGCCGCGTGCAAGCCTTTTCTATGGAAGAAATTGCCGGTTTTTCCACAGCTTCCCTCATCACCCGCTCCACCAACGACATCCAACAGGTGCAAATGCTTATCGTTATGGGCTTGCAAGGCATTATTAAGGCACCGATTATGTCTGCGTGGGCCATTATGAAAATCTACAACAAAAGCGTCGAGTGGACCTTTACCACCGCCGCCGCTGTAGGGATTCTCTTTGTGATTGTGGCCATCTCCATCTTCCTTGTAACGCCAAAGTTCAAGCAAATGCAGCGCCTCACCGACGATCTCAACCGCGTGACCCGCGAAAACCTCACCGGCCTCAACGTGGTGCGCGCCTACAACGCTGAAAGCTACCAAGAAAAACGCTTTGACGATGCCAACAGCGCCCTCACCAACACCAACCTCTTCGCCTTCCGCGTGATGAGCTTTATGATGCCAGCCATCTCTTTCGTGATGAACGGCCTCAACCTTGCCATTTATTGGGTTGGCGCCTTGCTTATTGCAGCCGCAGCCCTAGGCGATAAGCTCACCCTTTTTTCCGACATGGTTGTCTTTTCTGCTTACGCCATGCAAATCATCATGTCCTTCTTTATGCTCGTTATAATTTTTATGATGTGGCCACGTGCCTCTGTTGCCGCCAAGCGTATTCTTGAAGTTTTGGAAACCGATGTACGCATCAAGGACGGTCAAGCAACCGAAGGCGACAAGGATCTTACAGGTCAAGTAGAATTCAAAAACGTGTCCTTTAGCTATCCAGACGCTGAGCGAAACGTCATCGAAAACATTTCCTTCACCGCCAAAAAAGGCCAAACCGTGGCCATCATTGGCGCCACCGGTTGCGGCAAAAGCAGCGTGATTAACCTCATTCCGCGCTTTTACGATGCCACCGAAGGCAGCGTTTTGGTGGATGGGCGCGATGTGCGCGAGTACACCCAAGAAGCGCTGCGCAACAAAATTGGCTATGTGTCCCAAAAGGCCCTGCTCTTTTCTGGCGATATTGCCTCAAACATTGCCTATGGTGACAACGGCCAAGGTACGCCAAGCGAAGCCGACCTTATGCACGCCGCCGACATTGCCCAAGCCAGCGAATTTATTGCAAGCCAAGAAGACGGCCTAGGCGCCCATGTGGCCCAAAGCGGCACCAACTTCTCTGGCGGCCAAAAACAGCGTCTCTCCATTGCCCGCGCCCTCGCCCGTAAGCCTGAGATTTTGCTCTTTGACGACTCCTTCTCGGCGCTGGACTACAAAACAGACAAAATTCTTCGCGACGCCTTGCACAAGGAATGCCGTGACACCACCAAAATCATCGTGGCTCAGCGCATTGGCACCATTCGCGATGCCGACCAAATCATCGTTTTGGATGACGGCCGCATTGTTGGCCAAGGCACGCACGACGAGCTTATGAAAACCTCAGACGTTTATCAAGAAATTGCGCTTTCACAGCTTTCAGAGGAGGAATTGGCATAATGGCACACGGACATCATCACGGCCCCGTTCCAGCAGGTGCCGATACCCCAAAGGTTACCAAAGAAAGCTGGCTCAAGCTTTATAACTACTGCAAAAAATACCTCGCCGCCATCATCATCGCCCTTCTTTGCGCCATGGGCGGCACCATCATGACCCTTGTAGGGCCAGATCAATTGGCCGAAATCACCGATACCATCTCCCAAGGCATCACCCCAGACACCGAAGCCCTAGAAGAAATATCCACTGAGATGGGCAAGGCCACAGAGAAAAACCTCACCACCATCACCACATCTATTTCCAAAAACATGGCAAGCCTGAGCGATGCCACCATCATGAGCAAAAAGGCCGCAGCGCTGGCAAACGACAAGAGCCTTTCAGAGAGCGACAAAAAAGCCCTCACCAAGGCCCTGAGCGCCATGAGCACAAGCGCCTCCCCTCTTGATGAGCTCTCTTCCCTGCCTCAAAACGTGCAGGACGCCCTTTTGGATAGCATCAAGGTGCAAGACGCAACCATTAGCGGCAGCGAACAGCTCGCCACCCTAGCCGTGCTCGAAACGCTCGAGGATGCCGATGAGGAAGAAGCCGTAAGTGCTATGTCTGACCTTCCAGACAGCGTGCAAAGCGCCCTTTATAGCGACATCACCGTGCGTGACACCCTCATCAGTGCAGCCGACCAACGGCAAATGGCCAATGCCATGCAAGGCGTGGATACCAACGACGGCCTCGCCCTCAAGCAAGCCTTAAACGATTTACCAGCCTCTGTTGTGGGCCTTATTAGTCCAGCCATTGATATGAATCATGTGCTTGATGTAACGCGTATCCTCCTCATCCTCTTTGCCACCGGCTGGATTCTCTCCACCCTTCAAGGCTATATTATGGCAACCGTCACCCAAAAAATTACCCGTAGCCTACGCAGCGAGCTCTCGCAAAAAATCAACCGTCTGCCAATGCGCTACTACAACAACCATTCCACCGGTGACGTGCTCTCGCGCGTGGCCAACGACGTCGACACCATCGGCGCCACCCTCAATATGAGCATCACCCAGGTAGTCACCGCCGTTACCCAATTTTTGGGCTCCCTTCTTATGATGACCATCACCAATGTGACCATGACCGTCACCGGCATTTTGGCCACCATCCTAGGCTTTGGGATGATGTTCTTCATTATGGGCAAGTCCCAAAAATACTTCTTGCAGCAACAGCAAAACCTCGGGGCCCTAGAAGGCCACATCGAAGAAATTTACGCCGGCCACACCGTTGTAAAAGCCTACAACGGCGAAAAGAAAGCCACCGACGAATTTATTAACCTCAACAACGCCCTCAAGCGCAGCGGTTTCCGCGCTCAGGCCCTTGCTGGCCTTATGCATCCGCTCATGGGCTTTGTAGGTAACTTTGGCTACGTGGCCGTTTGCGTGGTTGGTGCTTATCTTGTAATGAAAAACCAAATCACCTTCGGCGTCATTGTTTCCTTTATGATGTACATCCGCTTCTTTACCCAGCCACTTTCACAGATTGCCCAATCCATGCAATCCCTCCAGCAGGCCGGCGCATCCAGCTACCGCGTGTTTGAATTTTTGGATGCCGAAGAAATGGAAGACGAAAGCGCCAAGCCAAAAACCTTCACAGAACAAGCCCACGGCGATGTGCGCTTTGATCATGTAAAATTTGGCTACGACGAAAACAAGCCAATCATTAAAGACTTCTCCCTAGATGTCAAGGCTGGTCAAAAAATCGCCATTGTAGGCCCAACAGGTGCCGGCAAAACCACCATCGCGAACCTCCTCATGCGCTTCTTTGAAATAGACGACGGCGTCATCTCCATCGATGGCATCCCAACAAAGGATATGAAACGCGAAGACGTACACGCACAATTTTGCATGGTTCTCCAAGACACCTGGCTCTTTGAAGGCACCATCCGCGAAAACCTCATCTACTGCACCGAAAACGTCAGCGATGAAAAGATGATTCAAGCCTGCAAGTCCGTCAACCTCGACCACTTTATTCGCACCCTACCACACGGCTACGACACCGTCCTCAATGACCAAGTCAGCCTCTCTCAGGGTCAAAAGCAGCAGCTCACCATCGCCCGTGCCATCATCGCCGATAAGCCAATCCTTATCTTGGATGAAGCCACCTCGTCCATCGACACCCGCACCGAGCAAATCATCCAGCGCGCCATGGACACCCTCATGGAAGGCCGCACCTCCTTCATCATCGCCCACCGCCTCTCCACCATCAAAAACGCCGACAATATCCTCGTCCTCCGCGAAGGCAACATCGTAGAAAGCGGCAACCACGACGAGCTCCTAGCCAAAGACGGCTTCTACGCAGAACTCTACAACTCCCAGTTCGAAGACTGCATCGACGAACTCGACTAAATAAGAGCGCTTTTATAACGAAAAAGGCCGCCGATTGGCGACCTTTTTCGACAAGCTGAGAGAATGCGGCACGCATTCTCTTTTTTACTCTTGTTATCAATTCTCAATTAGGGCTTGGTAGCGTTTCATGAGCATGGCGACGCAGGCGGATTCGCTGGTGTAGGCTGGGTCTTTTTTGGTGATGCCGTAGGCAGCGAGGACGGCTTGATCGTTGTATTGGTGGGCCTTGCGCAGCTCTGGCGGCATAAGAACCTCGTCATAGAGATCGGCCAGGCTGGCATCGGGATAGAGGGCACGGGCGTCAAGAATGGCCTGAGCTGTCTTTTCGATGGCCGCACGCTGACCTTCGGTTGGCTCTGGCCATGGGAAGTTGTTGTAGACGATGTCTTTGGAGTAACGGTAATCGCTTTTTAGACGTCCAGCCACCGTACGCATCCAAGCGTTATGTACACCTGAAGTGAGGATGCCAAAGTGGTAGATAGTAGCGTCTGGCATGATTTGCACCGCATCTCCACAAAGAGAATTCCCGTTCAAAAAACCAAAAGGAATATATCTTCTATTTTCCGATGAATGCCGAGGGATAACAATATAAGTTCCTTCTGGCATATTCTCTACATGGAAACGTGTTGGTTTATCAGCGATTTTTCTTGTTCCAGCACTCTTACTTGCTAATCTAAACTCACGCACAGCCGTCACTCGCTTCATACAATTTGGCATTTTGCGCAACTCACTTGGAGAACAGTCGCCAAGCCACAGGCAATAACGTGGTTTTTGATTAATAAATTCTCTAGCACCATACCATGGCTTAAAATACGGCGCAGATTTTGGTTCTAGCTTAATAAAGGCTTCCATTTCGTCTTTTTCAAACAGGTAGTTACCATCATCGATTGGCTTATTACCTATGCCAATTTCCGGCACATCACACAGTGGCTTTTTTCTACTTTCCACAAAAATATCTTCAGCATCAACAAGATACCCATTGATATTATTGACCACTTGCTTCCTTTGGTCAGAATAAAGGACTTTCTCTTTATTGTTCGGTGCGATGCTAAAGCCTACAATCACGCAATGCACATGGGCCTTGGCGCTTGCTTCACTGTCCCAGCGGAATGTAAGGTGCGCAAAATCAATATGCGTACCTGCTTCGAATAGTGGTTTCCACAAAAGAGCCACAGCTTCGCCTTGGGTAATGGAGTTGGTTGATACCAAGGCTGTACGGATGGTTGTGTCCTGCATGAAGTCAGCCGCTTTTTTGTACCAGCAGGCCACATAATCGAGGTTTCCTATATTCTTCCAGCCTTTAAAGACGTCGTTTACATCTTTCTTTTGTTCATCCTCCATTAGCCTAGCCCCCACAAACGGCGGATTTCCTATTATATAGTTGAGCTGGTCTTTTGGTACCACGTCTTCCCAGTTAAGGCGCAGGGCGTTGGCTTCTGTGATATGGGCGTGGTTTTCTAGTGGGAGAAAGTCGATGTTTTGGTGGATGATGTCCATGGTGTTCTTCATCATTTGGCTTTCGGCTATCCACAGGGCTGTTTGGGCGACGGTGGCGGCAAAATCGTTGATTTCTATGCCGTAGAATTGGTCAATAGATACCTTGATGGTGTCGCGCATATCGCCAAAGAGGGAAATTTGGTCGCTTAGGGAGCGCAGGACGTCGTTTTCCATGCGGCGAAGGCTGAGGTAGGCTTCGGTGAGGAAGTTCCCGCTGCCACAGGCTGGATCGGTTGCCCTTACAAAATTGATACAATCACACGATTGCCCCTTTTGTACTCGTGAACGATGAACACTGTGTGCATTATGA
>CAKQDL010000014.1 GCA_934229395.1 uncultured Peptococcaceae bacterium
AAATAAGGGAGAGAGATTCGTGCGAATCTCTCTCCCTTATTTATTTGAGGTTGTCTATTTTCCGACAGCCCCTTCTTCTACAGTCTGTGACCTCGTGGAAACGGGGTCTATTTTGTTAACTTAACGACATTGCCCAAAGGGGACAACCTTCGTTTATTCTGCAAAGCTTTCTCTTTGCTTTCCCGTTCGCGTCTTTACACGTCCAATAAATCTTCGTAGAGCATGAGGTCGAGGTCTTTGAAGACGTTGAAGATGATTTTTTTGACGCTGGTTTGGCGTGCTAGGAAGGCTTGGCTTTCTTCTATGGCGATTTCGGCGGCGCGTTGGTTGGGGAAACCGAATACGCCTGTGGAGATGCAGCAAAGGGCGACGCTTTCTAGCTCGTGCTTGGCGGCTAGTGTGAGGACGCTTTGGTAGCTTTGCCTGAGCTGGGCTTGGTGCTGGTTTGTGAGGGGACCGCTTACAACGGGGCCTACGGTGTGGATGATAAACTTGCTTGGCAAATTGTAGGCGTGGGTGATTTTGGCGAGGCCTGTTGGCTCTGGGTAGCCTTGGGCATCCATGATGCGCTGGCATTCTTGGCGCAACTCAACGCCGGCGTAGGTGTGGATGGCGTTGTCGATGCAATTGTGGTTTGGCATATAGCAGCCGGTCATGCCGCTGTTGGCGGCGTTTGTGATGGCGTCGGCATCAATGGTGGTGATATCGCCCTGCCAAATATAGAGGCCTTCTTGCACTGGCGTGAGGTCGCTTACGTGGGTGATGCCCTTTTGGCGTAT
Organism: uncultured Peptococcaceae bacterium; assembly: GCA_934229395.1. Classification (GTDB taxonomy): domain Bacteria; phylum Bacillota; class Peptococcia; order Peptococcales; family Peptococcaceae; genus UMGS1590. The sequence continues at coordinate 780 of CAKQDL010000014.1, forward strand.
GGCTTCTTTGAGGTAGTCATCCTGCACGCGCAAAAATTCGCAACTCACAAGCTTGGCTTCGCGCACATTCATAAGGCCGCGCAACAGCTTTCTTTGGCCCTCTGCATCCTTGGGCACCTTGGCATAGGCGCCATCTTCTTTTAACAATTCCTCTATCAAATAGAGGCGTCTTTCGTCTTGGTTCATCTTACACCTCAACGTTGAGATCGCGCACAACCTCTGCCACGCTTTCCATTTTGTCGAGCTCGCCAACGCGGGCACCGCAGAAGATGAGGCCGTTGTCGATGTCGCCCTTCACGGCATTAATCAACGCTTGGCTGATGCAGTACGGCGTTTGGGCTGGCTTGCAGGCGCTGAGGCAATTGTAGCAGCCATTGACTGGCACTGGACCTTCGGCCACACGCTTAATAAATGGGTTGTTGAGGGCGCGGCCCGGCATCCCTACTGGGCTTTTGACGATGAGGACGTCTTCTTCCTTGGCATCGATGTAGGCCTGCTTGTAGCGTTCGTCGGCGTCGCATTCGTAGGTGGTAACAAAGCGGGTCCCTACCTGCACACCGCTGGCGCCGAGGCTAAGGGCGTGGCGCACATCCTCTGGGCGGAGAATGCCGCCGGCTACAAAGACTGGGATGGCTTGGCCGGCTTGATTTTCGTAATCGTGCACCACTTCCATAATGGCGGTGATTTCTTCGTCGTAGTTGACCGAGGCGGCATTTTCGGCATCCTCGCGGCTAAAACCTAGATGGCCGCCAGCCTTTGGTCCTTCGATGACAACAAAATCGGCCACATAATGGTGCTTAGAATACCAATATTTTAAGATGACCTTGGCGGCCTTGGCGCTCGATACGATTGGCGCAAGGAGAATGTCGTGGCCAGCTGCAGCCTTTGGCAAGTTGGTTGGGAGGCCTGCGCCAGAGATGATGGCATCGGCGCCAGCTTCTGCCACGGTGCGCACGTAATTTTCGTAATCCTGGGTGGCGTGCATGATGTTTACAGCCACAAGGCCCTTGCCGCCGGCGGTGTCCTTGGCGCGCTTAATTTCTAGCGGGAGGGTGCGGAGGTTGGTGGCTTCGGGCTGGGCGCGGAAGCCTTCTTGGTCGTAGCCAATTTGAGCGGCGCTGATGACACCCATGGCGCCTTCACGAGCCACGGCGCCAGCTAGGCCCGAGCGGGAAATGCCCACGCCCATGCCGCCTTGGATGATTGGAATTTGTAGGTTTTTGTTATTTTTAAATGTAATCGCTTTCATTTTTTCTACCTTCTTTTTCGTTAATAATCTCGACCACTTCGTTGACCAAGGCCACCAGGGTGGCTGTTTTTTCGTCGCCGAGCTTTTTTGCCACATCGCCAACGTAACCAATCACGTCGTCGTGTTGCTCTTCGTATATTTGTAGGGGATTGTCTTTAATGCGGATATAAATTTGGCGCTTGTCCTCGCTCGCGCGCTCGCGCTCTATCCAGCCCTTTTCTTCCATATAGGTGAGGGAACGGTTCATTTGTGATTTTTGCATCATAAGGGCATCGCAGAGATCGGTGGCGGTGAGGCGCTCGCCCTTGGCAAGCACAAGCTCGCGCAGGATTTGCGCAGCGTTGTAGGGCATACGCGTGGCCATACGCTCGTTGTTGATGGTGCGCGAGAGGGCCATCCACGCGGCCAATAATTGTTCGTCTAATGTGTCCATACGTCCTCCTTTCGCTCAGATAGTTCACAGTGTAAACTATTCGCCTGCCATTTGCAAGGCTGTCATTATTTATTTATATACGCGCGGCCACTTATGCGCTGGCTTTCGTTGCTTAATGGTCATTAATCGGCTATTATTACAGTATTACCAAAAACAACTACGCACCTCTAAGGAGATGATTGCTCTTGAAACATACACGCCGCAAGCGCTTTTCCCGCCTGTTCGCCACTTGCGCCTTGGCGCTGACCCTTGGCGCCACACCTCTTTTGGCTGCCGAAAGCCCCTTGGCTGCCTATTTTGACGAAAGCGCTCTCAACCCCGACTATCTCGCTTGGCTAGAAAATGACCAACAGGGCACGGCGCCTAGCGCTCAGGATTTTTCATATTTAGATGACGCCTACAGCCAAACCGCTCCATCGGGCATCGTTACCTATGCCAACGGCGCGGCGCAGCTGCCCTCTAGCTACGACGCCCGCACCAAGGGCCTCGTGACGCCTGTGGTGGACCAGGGTAGTTTGGGCGTGTGCTGGGCGCTAGCGGCCAACGATGCTGCCGCCGCAAGCGTTATGACGCAGGCACCGCAAACGCGCCTTTCGGCCATTCATACGGCGTGGTTTTGCTACACCGGCAAGGAGGAGCAGGAGTTTTCGCCCCTCACCCAATCCCTCCTCTCGGGCGGTAACGATGGCCGCGCCGTGGGCACCCTCGCCGCTTGGAAGGGCCCTGTGAGTGAGGACGTGGCACCCCTAAGTGTGGGGCTCAATACCAACCTTTCGGAAAATCTGCGCTACAAAGCTGACTATCATTTGCAGGATGCCTTTTATATGCCAAACGGCGTTTATTTTAACATTGGCCAGCAGCACAGCGCTTCTATGGACGTGATTAAGCAAATCATCATGGAAAACGGCCCTCTTACCCTCAACTACAACGCCCACGAGGCCGGCTGCTACAACGCCGAAACGTCCTCTTGGTACAACAGCCGCAAGGTGGCCACCGACCACACCGTCCTCCTTGTAGGTTGGGATGACACCTATCCAAAGGAAAACTTTCTTGAGGGCAATCAGCCTAAGAACGACGGCGCTTGGCTCGTGCGCAACAGCTGGGGCAGCGATTGGGGCGAGGACGGCTATTTTTGGCTCTCCTACGAAAGCCAATCGACCATCATCGGCAACGCCTATGTGCTTGAAGAAGCCGACAACTACGCCCACAATTATCAATACGACACCACCGGCTGGTCCTACTCTATGATGAGTGATCCCGAAAATGCCCGCACCGCCACAGGGGCCAATATTTTTACGGCTACACAAAACGAGCAGCTCGAAGCCGTGTCCTTCTACACCACCGATGCTGGCACCACCACCACCATTTCTATTTATACAAATGTCACAAAGGGCCAGCCTGAAAGCGGCAGTTGTGTGCTGCGCGAGCAAGTGGAAACTCATCCTTACGCCGGTTATCACACCGTGGAGCTCAGTAAAGCTGTGCGCCTTAAAAAGGGCGAGCACTTTGCCATTGTGGTGACCTTCCAAAACCCAAGCTACACAATGCCGTTGGCCATTGAATGGTGTCCAAACACCACCGCCCCACAATTTATGGGCAACGGCGGCGAAAGCTACATCAAAACAAGCGAAGGTTGGAAGGATGTGGCTGGCGAAATGAACAAAACCTTCTATTGCACCAATTTGTGCATCAAGGGCTTTGCCAACCCTCTGCCTAGCTCCGGCTATGCTGTGCCAACGGTGCGTTTTTCCCTTGATGAAGGCCAAGTGCGTGAAGGCAGTGCCCTCACTCTTGCAGCCGGAGAAAACAGCACCATCTATTACAGCCTCAATGGCGGTGCCTTTGAACGCTACAGTGGCGCCATCACCTTAGATGATTTGAGCAAGTCTGTGAGCATCCGCGCCTATGCCGAGGAAAACGGCCACCAGGGCAGTTCCGTCACCAAAACCTACACCAAGGCCCAGGCTGATGTAACAGACCTCGCCGTGCGCTATGGGGACCACACCATCCACTTAGACACCACCAAAGGCCACAGCTTTGAGGTGAGCCTGCCAAAGAATACCGCCACTGCCAGCATCATGGCCCAAAGTGGCGATACGGTGAATCTTGGTGGCACTACCCTCACAAGCGGCGTCTATAGTGCCCCCCTCACCCTCACAGGTGACGACCGCCTCAACCTTACCCTTTCATCTCCAGGCAAAACCACCACAGAACTCGTGCTCCACCTCGTGCAGGATGGCGCCACCGAAAACGGCAAGCCCGAGGTGCGCCCACTCCATGCCCTTTCCCTCGCCCCTAGCGAAAACGGCAGCGTCACCCTAAGCAGCGACCATGCCGCAGCAGGCGAGGAGGTGCTTTTGACCGTCTCTCCTAGCGCCGGCTATCGCCTAGATACCCTCACCATTACCACCGAGGTGGGCAACAGGGCCGATTACAAGGCCCTCGGCGGCGGCGTTTTTAGCCTCACCATGCCTGATTGTAAGGTTCGTATCACCGCTAGCTTTAAAACCAAGAGCCCCGACGATTTGAGCTTTGTTGACGTAAGCGAAACGGCTTGGTACTACGACAGCGTGCGCTATGTAGTCAAAGAAAACCTCATGGTAGGCACCACCACAGACACTTTCGCGCCAAACGATAACGTTACCCGCGCCATGGTTTGGGCCGTGTTGACCCGCATGAGTGGCGCTACCACCGAAACAGACGGCCTTTGGTATGAAGGCGCGCAAAAATGGGCCATCGAACAGGGCGTAAGCGACGGCAGCGTACCTATGCAAGCCGTCACCCGCGAGCAGCTCGTGACCATGCTCTACCGCTACAACGGTATGCCAAAGATCGCCTCCGCCGAAAATGGCTACAAGGATTTTTCTGATGTGAGCGCATGGGCACGCGATGCCATGCGTTGGGCCCTCGCTAACAGCATCATCACAGGCACAGACGAAAGCACCCTTAGCCCACAGGGCACCGCCACCCGCGCCCAGCTCGCCACCCTCCTCATGCGCCTAGATGACACCCTCGTGCAAAAATAGCGCGTTTGGAGAAGCAAAACGTGGTATACTAAAACCAACAAAGAACTAAGGAGTTGACCACCATGAAAATCATCACCATCAGCCGTGAATTTGGCTCTGGCGGGCGTGAGCTTGGCAAGCGCTTGGCCGATGCTCTAGGCTTTAAATATTACGACAGGGAAATTCTCACCATGCTTGCCCAAGAAACCGACCTGGACGAAAATTATATTGAACGCACCTTAGAAAACAGCAGCCAAGCCCCCCTTTATTCCATTACCACAGGTCGCACTTTTTCCTTGCTCCCCCTCTACGCCACCGACCAAAGCACCGCCCTCTTGGGCAAGCAAACGGCCCTTATTAAGGCCCTTGCTGCCAAAGACGATTGCGTCATTGTAGGGCGCAACGCCGATGTGATTTTATCCGACGAGCACCCTCTGCGCCTTTTTGTGCACGCCGACATCGACGCCCGCATTGCCCGTTGCCGCCGTCGCGAGGAAGAAGACCGCAACCTCACCGATAAGGCCTACGAAAAGAAAATTCGCCAAATCGACAAGCAACGCGCCAAAACCCACGCCGTCCTAAGCTCCGGCAGCTGGGGCGACGCCAGCGACTACGAGCTCACCCTAAACACCACCCACATGGACGTCAAAGACCTCGTCGACGTCGTCACAGTCTTTGCCGATAAATGGTTTAAAGAAGACTAAAGAAGCGGGGAACGAGCAGGAAATAGACATACAGCCTTCAATTGAATAAATAAAGCCTTCCACCCTTGGAAAAGGGGGGACAGACTGAGACCTCACGCAACCAGCGTGTGGTCTCAGTCTGTCGATAAAGGTATATTTTCAGCATAGGCGTGTATGCATTTGTGAAGCCTTCCCCCTTGAGGGGGAAGGTGGGTTTTCTGGAGCAGGGCGGAAGAAAACTCGGATGAGGGTGTATTTTCACCGCACTTTACAGCTAAATCGATCATTCGCTGGCGCTCATACCCCTCATCCGTCGGCTACGCCGCCACCTTCTCCCCAGGTGGAGAAGGCTCGTGCTATTCTTCAAATCTTTCTATTCACATACACGTTTTAGGTTTTTCTACAGTCTGAGACCTCACGCAACCAGCGTGTGGTCTTTTTTGATTTGTGCGTCATACAGCGTATTTATATTTTTCACGCAATCACAGTTTGTGATTACGAGCCAAAAAATAACCGCTGCCGCCCACTGCTCTCTATTCCCTATTGACATTAGTATAAACAGGTGTTAGGATGACTGTAATAAATGGCATATGCCATTAACTTTGGAGGTGATGTATGGCTAGACCTGTTAAATGCCGCCATGTTTGCCGTTTGCCGCTGAGCCGGCGCTTTGTGCCTGAGCAAGCTGGCGAGGACGAGATGCACGTTTGCCTGAGCGTGGACGAATACGAGGCGCTGCGCCTGATTGATTACGAGGGCTTTTCCCAAGAGGAATGTGGCCAATATATGCACATTGCCCGCGCCACGGCGCAACAAATTTATACCCAAGCACGCAAAAAGCTGGCCATGGCCCTGGTGGAGGGGCGTCCCCTTGTGATTGAAGGCGGCGATTACTGCCTTTGCGAGGGCAAGGAAAGCGCGTGCACGTGTGGTGGCTGTGCGGCTCACCGCATCAACGTAACACCTAGAGAAGGAGAGAAACCCATGAAAATTGCTATTCCCCTAGACGAAAACAAAAAAGATGTTTGCCCAGTTTTGGCCCGCGCGCCCTATTTTCTTTTTTGGGCCAACGGCACCGAAACCATTGCCCCAAACCCTGCTGCCACGGCGGAAGGTGGCGCTGGTGTAAAGGCGGCACAATTTTTGGTGGACAGCCACATTGGCGCCCTCATTACCCCGCGCTGCGGCGAAAACGCTGCCGAAGTCTTTAAGCTTGCCGATATCAACCTCTACAAGTCTGCCAACAAGGCCGCAGCAGACGATCTTGCCGCTTACGAAGCTGGAGAGCTCGAGCGCTTGACCGAGTTCCACGGCGGCTACCACGGCATTCGATGAAGATTGCCGTTTTAAGTGGCAAGGGTGGCGCCGGCAAAACCTTTGTTGCGGTCAATTTGGCAGCGGCTGCCAAAGATTCGACCTATATTGACTGCGATGTGGAAGAGCCCAACGGCCACCTCTTCCTCCGCCCTACAGACCTCACGCAAAAGCGCGTGGGCAAAGCCCTCCCGGCCTTCGATGCGCAAAAATGCAACGGCTGCCGCGCCTGCGTGGATCACTGCCGTTTTAATGCACTGATGTTTATTAAGGACACGCCAACCCTCTTTGCCGAGATTTGCCACAGCTGCGGCCTTTGCTCCATGGTTTGCCCAAGGGATGCCATTAGCGAGGTGGCAAAACAAATTGGCCATCTTACCATTGGCCAACACGGCGAAACGCGCGTGGTGACAGGCATTTTAAACCCTGGCGAGGCCTCGGGCGTGGGCGTGATTCAAGCGGCCCTGAGCGAGGCAGGCGCCACCACCATCATCGACTGCCCGCCAGGGAGCGCTTGCACGGTGATGGAAAGCGTGATGGATGCCGATTATTGTGTGCTCGTGGTGGAGCCTACGGCCTTTGGCTTCCACAATTTTAAGATGGTCCACGAGCTGTGTAGCCTCCTCCAAAAGCCCATAGGCGTGGTCATCAATAAGGAAAGCGTGGCCTATGCACCGCTCGAGGACTTTCTAGCCCAGGAGCAGCTGCCTATTTTGGCGCGGTTTGACTACGACAGTGACTTGGCACAAGCTTTGGCCGATGGCTGCTTGATGGTAGAAAGAGAACCCGCTTACGCCCGTCGCTTTGAGGCCATCCTAGAAAAAATTGGAGGTGCGCTATGAAACGCTTGCTTTTACTAAGTGGCAAGGGCGGCACCGGCAAAACCACCCTTTCTGCCGCCTTTGTGAAGCTTTCCCAAGCGAAGGCTGTGGCCGATTGCGACGTGGATGCGCCCAACCTCCACCTTGTCGTGGCGCCCCATGGCGAGGGCGAGGATTTTGACTTTTTAGGTGGTGATAAGGCTGTAGTAGATGCCACTCGCTGCGCCGGCTGCGGCCAATGCGAGGCCAACTGCCGTTTTGGCGCCATTCGCGTGGTGGATGGCGTGGCGCGTGTGAATGAATATGTCTGCGAAGGCTGCGGCGTGTGCGCCTACCTTTGCCCGGCCATCTCGATGGAGCAAGACATCGCCGGCACGCGCACCCTCTACAAGAGCGAGAAGGTCTTTTCCACCGCCACCCTCAAAATGGGCCGCGGCACCTCGGGCAAGCTTGTGACCGATGTGAAACTCGCCATGCTGCAAAACGCGCCAGAATGCGACCTTGCCATTGTGGATGGCTCGCCAGGCATAGGGTGTCCGGTGATTGCCTCCATCAGTGGCATGGATATGGTGCTGGTGGTGGCCGAGCCGAGCGAAAGCGGCCTGAGCGACCTCGAGCGCCTCGTAAAAAGCGCCCGCACCTTTGGTGCCAAGCTTGCCGTATGCGTCAACAAATACGATCAAAGCCCCCAGCACGCCGAAGCCATCCGCGCTTATTGTGACCTAGAAGGCCTGCCCTTTGTAGGCATGGTGCCTTTTGATGCCGAGGCTGTGCAGGCCGCCAACACGGGCCATACCCTTGTGGATACGCCATCACCAGCCGCCCGCGCGGTGAAGGCTATTTATAAAAACGTTGTTCAATTATTAGAAGAAGAATAGGAGAAAAACTTATGAAAATTGCAGTAGCTTGTAACGGAACACAAATTTGGGGCCATTTTGGTCATTGCGAAAACTTTATGATTTATGATTGCCAAGACGGCGCCATTGTGGCTGAAGAAAACGTGCCGAACCCAGGCCATAAGCCAGGCTTCTTACCAAACTTCTTGGCCGACCGCGGTGTGAACGTCATCATTGCTGGCGGCATGGGTGGCGGCGCTGTGGATATTTTTAACAGCCGCGGCGTAGAGGTTGTGGTTGGTGCCCAAGGCGATGCCAAGGCCGCTGTGAGCGCCTACCTCGCCGGCGCTCTCAAATCCACCGGCGCTGTCTGTAACCATCATCACGGCGAAGGCCACGACCACGGCCACAGCTGCCACTAAAAGAATTCTAAAAAAGTCAGAAAAAACTATAAAAAGCTATAGACGTAACCTGAGTAGTGTGGTAATATTAGTTCATAAGATAGAAACATTCCCTCCTCGATATAGAAAGGAAGTTATCAATATGAGCAACAATCCATACAAAGGTACAAAAACCGAAAAGAACCTCTGGGAAGCATTTGCTGGCGAATCTCAAGCGCGCAACAAGTACACCTACTTCGCTTCTGTTGCAAAAAAGGCTGGTTACGAACAAATCGCAGCCCTCTTCCTTCAAACTGCCGAAAACGAAAAGGAACACGCCAAGCTATGGTTCAAGGCCCTTGGTGAAGTTGGCGATACCGCCGAAAACCTTCTCCACGCAGCCCAAGGCGAGCACGACGAATGGACCGAGATGTATGAACGCATGGCCAAAGATGCCGAAGAAGAAGGCTTCACCGCCCTCGCTGCTCAGTTCCGTGGCGTAGCAAAAATTGAAAAATCCCACGAGGAACGTTATCGCGCCCTCTTAAACAACGTCGAAAACGACACCGTTTTTGCTAAGGAAGGCGAAACCGTTTGGGAATGCCGCAACTGCGGCCACATGCACACCGGCGCCAAAGCACCACAGCTTTGCCCAGTCTGCAATCACCCACAAGCCTTCTTTGAAGTGCGAAAAGAAAACTACTAATACCTAAGAATCTCCCCCTCTTAGCGCTATAAAAAAACTGGTTCCCCTTTGGGACCAGTTTTTTTGTGTAGAAAAGTGTGATGTTTTGAAGAGGTGTATGCATTCGTAAAGCCTTCCCCCTCCCTTCGGGTACTAGCTTCGCGTCGGAATTAGTGGGTTTTCTGGAGCAAGGCAGAAGAAAACTCGGATGAGGGTGTGTTTTCACCGCACTTTACAGCTAATCCGATTATTCGCTCACGCTCATACCCCTCATCCGTCGGCTACGCCGCCACCTTCCCCCCATGTGGGGAAGGCTTTTGCTATTTACAGAAAGTTTTCTCTTTACATACACGTTTCGGGTTTATCGACACACTGACGCCCACGCATAGCGCGGGCGGATAAATGAAATCTATGTGATGTTAAACTTAAGCTTCGATGTCTTTAATTAGGTTGACCATTTCGATGGCTGCCATGGCGCTGTCGTAGCCTTTGTTGCCGGCTTTGGTGCCTGCGCGTTCAATGGCTTGCTCGATGTTTTCGGTGGTGACGACGCCGAAGAGGACTGGCACGCCGCTAGAAAGGGATACGTTGGCGATGCCTTTGGAGACTTCGCTGCAGACGTAGTCGTAGTGGGTGGTGGCGCCGCGGATGACGGCACCTAGGCAGATGACGGCGTCGTACTTGCCGCTTTCGGCCATTTTCTTGGCAATGAGGGGAATTTCAAAGGCACCTGGCACCCAAGCGACGTTGATGTTTTCGTCAGCGACATCATGACGATGTAGGGCGTCTAGGGCACCGCCTAGGAGCTTACTCACGATAAATTCATTGAAACGGGCGCAGATGATGCCGACCTTCATGTCGTTGGATACGAGTTTTCCTTCAAATGTTTTCATAATAATGGTCTCCTTTTTTCTCTTATTCTACGTCGAGCAAATGACCCATGCGGTCTTTTTTTGTTTGCAGGTAATATTTGTCAAAATCGGTGGCGGGCATACTAATTGGCACACGGTCGTTGATGGTGATGCCAAAGGCACTTAGCTGATACATCTTGTCGGGATTGTTTGTGAGAAGGCGCATGCTCTTTACGCCCAAGGCGCGCAGGATTTGGGCGCCGATGTAGTATTCGCGTTCGTCGCCTTCAAAACCTAGGGCGAGGTTGGCTTCTAGGGTGTCCATGCCCTTGTCTTGGAGCTCGTAGGCGCGGAGCTTGTTGATGAGGCCAATACCGCGGCCTTCTTGGCGCATATAGAGGAGAACGCCACGGCCTTCTTCTTCAATTTGGCGCATAGCGGCGCTGAACTGCTGGCCGCAATCGCAACGGAGGGAACCAAAGCAATCGCCGGTGAGGCATTCGGAATGGACGCGCACGAGAAGGTCTTCGCCGTCTGCAATGTCACCCTTTACGAGAGCCACGTGGTGCTCGCCATTGAGATGGTTGACAAAGCCATGGGCGGTGAAGTGGCCATACTTGGTTGGCATATCTACAACGGCGGCTTCTTCGACAAAGTTTTCGTGGATTTTGCGGTAGTTTTGCAAGTCCTTGATGGTAATAAAGGTAAGATTCCATTGGCGCGCAAGCTCAAAGAGCTCTTCAGTGCGCATCATGGTGCCATCCTCGCGCATGATTTCGCAGCAGAGGCCGACTTCCTTGAGACCAGCGAGGCGGCAGAGGTCAACGGTGGCTTCGGTGTGACCGTTGCGCTCCAAAACGCCGTTTTTCTTGGCAAGAAGTGGGAACATGTGGCCTGGGCGACGGAAATCTTCTGGACGCACGCCTTCTTCCACGCACTTCATAGCGGTGATGGAGCGCTCTGCGGCGGAGATGCCAGTGGTGGTGTCCACATGGTCAATGGACACTGTGAAGGCGGTTTCGTGGTTGTCGGTGTTCATCGTCACCATTTGAGGAATGCGCAATTTTTCTACGTATTCGCGGCTCATTGGCATACAGATGAGGCCCTTGGCGTGGGTGGCCATAAAATTGATGTTTTCGGTGGTGGCAAATTCGGCGGCGCAAATAAAGTCGCCTTCGTTTTCGCGGTCTGGATCGTCTGTCACAAGAACGATTTTGCCTTGGCGCAAGTCTTCGAGCGCCTGCTCTACGGTGTTAAATTCTCTCATTGCTCTTCCTCCTAAAATCCATTTTGGATGAGAAAATCCATGGTGATACCGCTTTTTTGCGGCGTTTGCTGTGGCTTTAATAGTTTTTCAACGTATTTGCCAATAATATCTGTTTCGAGGTTGACGGTGCTACCTACCTTGCGGTCGCGCAGGGTGGTCACTGCCACGGTGTGGGGAATGGCCGAAATGGCAAAGGAGGCGTCGTCTACCTTTGCTACGGTGAGGCTGATGCCATCGATGGTGATGGAGCCTTTCTCGACCACGTAGCGCAAGAGCTCGGGGCCGGTTGTGATGGTGTACCAAATGGCGTTGTCATCTTGCTCAATACGAGCCACGGTGCCCACGCCATCCACATGGCCCGAGACAATATGGCCACCAAAGCGGCCATTTGCGGCCATGGCGCGTTCGAGGTTGACGCGGGTGCCCTTTTGGGCGTTTTTGAGGGATGAACGGTTCAAGGTTTCGTGCATCACATCGGCATAAAAGAGGCCCTTTGTCAGGCGCGTGACGGTGAGGCAAATGCCGCCAACGGCAATGGAATCACCAATTTGCGTGCCTTCTAGGACCTTATCGGCGTAAATGCCCAAAACGGCGGACACGCTGCCCTTTTGTACGCTGGCAATTTCGCCCACTTCTTCTACAATACCTGTAAACATTTACCTCACCTCGCTTTCTATAAGAAGATCCTCGCCCACAAAGCGCACGTTTTTGATGGCGAGCGAATAAGCTTCGTCAGGACTCGGTACGCCCACGCCTTCTACTGGCGTTTTGGCGCTCGCTCCGCCAAAGAGCTTTGGCGCAATGAAGCTCGCCACGCCCTGCACAATGCCGGCGCGGAGGGCGCTTTCGTTGAGGCCGCCGCCACCCTCTAGGAGAATGCCGTCGATGCCCTTTTGCCCGAGTTTGTCCATGAGGTCATTCAAATCCACACGACCGTCTGCTTCCTTACAAAGGAGAACCTCGCAGCCCTTTTCGAGATAAGGCGCGTGCTTGGCGCTGTCACTTTCGGTGGTGGCAAGGATGGTTGGCACCTCATTAGCCGTAACAACCACGTTGGACGCCAGCGGCGTGCGCAAGTGAGAATCGCAAACGATGCGCACAGGATTGCGCCCACCTTCTAGGCGGCAGGTGAGGCGCGGATTGTCGGCCAGAACGGTGCCAACACCTACCATAATACCCTTATAATGGTTGCGCATTTCCTGCACATAAGCTCGCGCCGCCTCGCCTGTGACCCAACGTGAGGCGCCAGTGTGGCAGGCGATTTTGCCGTCTAGGGTCATGGCTGTTTTCATCATCACATAAGGGCGATGGGTGGTGATATAGTGCATAAACACATGGTTGACCGCGTCGCATTCTGCGCGCAGCACGTCCTCGCTCACCTCAATACCAGCCTCGCGGAGGATACGCGCACCCTTTCCGGCCACAAGAGGGTTGGGGTCTCGGGAGCCAATGACCACGCGGGCCAGCTTATGCGCGATGATGGCATCGGTACACGGCGGCTGCTTGCCATGATGGCAGCAAGGCTCGAGGGTCACGTACATCGTAGCACCCTCACAGCTTTTGCCCTCAAGATTTGCTAGGGCTTGACGCTCAGCGTGGAGCTCACCATAGCGGGTGTGGTAGCCTGTGGATAAAACCTCACCACCAAGCACAATCACAGCGCCTACCAAAGGGTTGGGGTTCACCGCCCCGCGCCCGCGCTTGGCTTCCTCTAAGGCCATGCGCATATATGCTTCATCGTTCATAGAATCACCTCTGTTGGTTTAGCCTTCCCCCGCTGAGAGAGGGGAAGACAGCGTGGAAATATAAATGGCCCCAAGCATACACTTGGGGCCGCAATATAAGCAAAAAAATAGCCGAGCATTCACTCGGGCCTTTTGCTGGCGTCATAAAAAACGCCTTGCTTCTTCTTTCATCCAGACTGTACTGTCGGCCTTGGAATCACACCAAGTCATGCCTTGCGGCTCGTGGGCTATAACCACCGGTAGGGAATTGCACCCTGCCCCGAAGAATTATTGAATTTGTCTACACTATACGCCTAAGAGAAAATTTTGTCAAGGGGGACAAAAGAGCCACCAGCACCAGTTGTGCCGATGGCTCTCAAAAGATTAATCGTTATAATGGCCTTTGCATTGATCGATTAAAATATATTCATCTGTGACCTTATATACAAGGCGATTGGTATCATCTATGCATCTGCTCCAATATCCCGATAAATTTCCCTTGAGTGGTTCGGGCTTGCCAATACCTTCAAAAGGCGAGCGATTAATATCCTTTAGCAAGGCGTTAATGCGTTTTAATGTTTTCTTATCTTCCATTTGCCAAGCCATATACTCCGCAAAGGCATCTTCAGTAAAGGACAGGTTGCTCATTTTCCATAGCCTCTAGCTCTTCAAAGGATTTGATAATAACCTTGCCCTCTTTACGCTGCTGCATACTTTGTTCTAAAGCAGCCATATTCGCTTCGCTATAAAATGGGTCGATAGAAACTTCAAAAGGCAAACGTTTTTCGCGTGTCATTTTTTTGCTAGCATGGTAATGGCAGTAGGCATCGACATACCCAATTCCACACAAACAGGATCAAATTCTTTTTTTAGGTTGTCGTCCATACGCACGCTTACAATTGATTACGACATAGTATCACCTTCCTTTGGTCAACCAATACTCCACTCGCGGACGCTCATCTATGAGGCACGCGCGAATTGCCATAAAATTTATATTGATTATCTATAAAAAGCCTCGACTTTAAATAAACACGGCTTTGGCGTACAATTATTGTAACAATCTGATAATTTGTACGCCAAGGAGGCTTCACAATGGCAACATTAACAAAGAAGGTTACTTTAGACAACATACGCCCTACGTGGATTGAGGTGGATTTGGACAATCTTGCCTACACCTTCCGCGCCATTCGTGCGCGCGTTGGCGAAGGGCGCAAAATTTATGCGGTTATTAAGGCCAATGGCTACGGCCACGGGGCCCTCGGCATTCTTCCTACCCTGATTGAAGAAGGCGTAGACGGCGTTTGTGTGGCTCTTTTGGATGAAGCCATCGAAATTCGCAACGCTGGCTACTGCGATTTGCCAATTCTCGTGTTGGGCTACACCGAGGTGCAGCGTGCCGACGATATTGTCCTTTATGACGTTGAGCAAACGGTCTACACCTACGACCTCGCCAAGGCCATGAGCGACGAGGCTGTGCGCCAAAATAAAACAGCCCACATCCACATCAAGGCCGACACCGGCATGGGGCGCATTGGCTTTTTGCCAAACAAAGAAAGCCTTGACGAAATCGAGCGCATTTTGCGCCTGCCAAATGTGGAATTTACCGGCCTCTTCACCCATTTTTCCAAGGCCGACGAGCGCGACAAACGCTACACCCACATGCAATGGGAACGCTACAACTATTTCCTCGATGGCCTCCAAAACCGCGGCTTTTCGCCAAAGATTCGCCACTGCGGCAACAGCGCCGTTATTGTGGACCATCCTGATTATTTTATGGATATGGTGCGCCCTGGCATCATCCTCTACGGCGTCTACCCAAGCGGTGAAACCCAAAACGACAACATCGACGTGCGTCCTGTCCTCTCTCTCAAGTGCCGCATTTCTAATGTAAAAACCGAGCACAGGGGCGAACGCCTCAGCTACGGCGGCACCTTCACCACCGAAGAAGGCGATGTGATTGCCACCATGCCAATTGGCTACGCCGACGGCTTCAACCGTCTTCTTTCCAACAAGGCCGAGGTTCTCGTTCACGGCAAGCGCGCCCAGGTGGTGGGCCGCGTGTGCATGGACCAATGCATGATTCGCGTGACCGGCATCGACAATGTGCAAATTGGCGACGAAGTGGTGATTATTGGCAAACAAGGCGATGATGAAATCACCATCGAGGAGCTTGTGGGCCGCATTGACACCATTCCTCACGAAATTTTCTGCGACCTCAACCGCCGCCTCCCTCGCATTTACTACAAAAACGGCGAAATCGTTTACGCTTTGCAATATCTCATTAAGGGCGGTCTTTGCAGTTGACAGTCTTGCGTGGGCTTTGTAAAATGTAGGATAGAGTATAACGATTGTAATTATCCATAAGAAGGAGATAAATCACATGTATGTATTTGTACACGGTAATTTCACCGATCCTATCCATGCCTTTCACGCTGTAGAAGACTGCCTCCACAGAGGTCTTACCAAAGATCAAATCAAGCTCTTTGTGACCGCAGAAGGCGACAAGGCCCTCGATAACGACGTGGCTCCAGTGGTTGAAGAACCAGCAGAACCACCAAAGCGCGGCAAAAAGGACGAAGGTCCAAAGTTTGATCCAAACGCTCACCTCTACTGGAAGAAGCTCAAAACCATCATGCCAGTGAACATCATCACAGTTGACGGCATTGATGCCTTGAACGAATCCGAACAAGTAAAGCTCGCCCTCACCGGCTCCCGCACCTTGCTCGAAAAAGGCAACCTCTTGGTGCTCGTAGACCAACCAAGCCAACCCCTCGACGAAAAGTTTGACTGATTATCACCGCCTAGCCCACGCTAGGCGGTTTTTTTGCGGGCATTATGGCGTGGATACCTCGGGTTACGATGTCATCAAAGGATGGCACGCGTTGCCCTAAGCAAAATCACTAAATCGGTAGCTTAACGCCTCTCCACCCTCTTTTCTCTTGACAAGGCTTTGTTTTTCAATAGACTTAAAAGGATTTTTCATTGGGGAGATGTGGCTATGGCGCCATCTATAAACGGTCGAATTTGTTTCATATAGTCCTCACGTTGAATCATAGAGCTGTCCCCTTTCATTCTTTCTTCGCGTATACTCGACAAAATCCCTTTTTTAATATTTCCTTCGCCTATAGTCGATAAAACCTTCGATTTTGGATGGTTTGTCGATTATGGTCGAAGGTTTTCTTTGTTATAGGTTTAATTAGCTTCCTTTATTTTTCCTCAAATGGTTAGCCATTTATACTAGGGATGTAGAGGAGGAATTTTTATGAGTACAACAAATGTTTCGCTTTTTGAGCTTTTTAAATCGACTTTTCTTTTGAGTGCCTTTACCTTTGGTGGTGGCTATGTGATTGTGTCCTTGATGAAGGACACGTTTGTGGACCAGCTCCATTGGATTGATGAGGACGAGATGCTGGATTTGGTGGCGATTTCTCAGTCGGCGCCGGGAGCCATGGCCATCAACGCCTCGATTATTGTGGGCTACAAGCTCTACGGCTTTATTGGCGCTGTGGTATCGACCTTGGGGACGGTCCTGCCGCCGTTTTGCATCATTACGGTGGTGAGCGTGTTTTATGAGATGTTTGCCGACAATTTTGTTGTGGCTCAGCTCCTTGAAGGGATGCAGGCCGGCGTTGGCGCTGTGATTGCCTCGGTTGTGTATGATATGGCTGCCAAGCAGCTCAAGGGCGGCTCACCGTTGGCCATTACGGTGATGGTGGCGGCTTTTGTGGCCAGCCTTGTCTTTGGCGTGAGCGTTGTCGCCATTGTGTTCACGGCCATTGCCATTGGTATTTTTGTGGCGATTTATAAAAAGGCGGTGACAAAATGATTTATCTCGAACTTTTTATAAGCTTTTTCCAGGTGGGCCTCTTTTGCTTTGGCGGCGGCTATGCGGCACTGCCACTGATTCAAGATCAGGTGATGGTGCAGCACGATTGGCTCTCGATGACGGAGTTTACCCACCTTGTCACCATTTCTCAGATGACACCGGGGCCGATTGGCATCAACGCGTCGACCTTTGTGGGCACCAAAATGGCTGGCGTTGGTGGCGCTGCTGTGGCCACCTTGGGCTTTGTAACGCCATCCTTTATCTTAATGAGCATTTTGGCGTGGGTCTATTTCAAATACCGCAACACCAATGTGCTAAAGGACGTGTTGAGCGCCCTCAAACCTGCGGTGGTGGCCCTGATTGGGACTGCGGGCTTCGATATTATTGTCACGGCCCTTTGGGGACAAAACGCCATCTCCATCGCCACCACAGACTACCTGATGCTGGCCCTCTTGGTCTTTTCCTTTGCCCTTTTGCGTTCCAAGCGCCTCAGCGCCGTCAAAGTCATGATATTGGCCGGCGTGGTGAACCTCGCCCTGGCCATGATGGGCATTGGCGTATAAAAAAACGCCCCTTGCACAAGGAGGCGCTGGGGTGCCGATAAACCCAAAACGTGTATCCAAGCAGAAAACTTTCGCAGAATAGCATGGGGCTGTCGGGAAATAGACATACAGCCTTCAAATGAATAAGCCTTCCCCTCTTGAAAAAAGGTGGGAAGGCTTATTCATTTGTATTTGCGTAATTTTTAAAATCGCTATTTCCCGACTGCCCTTTTTTGTGCATTTTTACAGCGTGCACCAATCTATGGGCGCTAGGCCATCCTCTTTTAGGTAGGTGTTGGCGCGGGAGAAGGGGCGCGAACCGAAGAAGCCGCGGCGGGCGGAAAATGGTGATGGATGGGGGCTGGCAATGATGTGGTGGCGCGCATCAATAAGCGGCATTTTGCTTTGGGCGTGGGCACCCCATAGAATGAACACAAGGGGCGTTTCGCGCGCGCTCAAATGGCTAATGATGGCGTCGGTGAGTTCTTCCCAGCCCTTTCCGGCGTGGCTTTTTGGCGCACCCTCGCGCACGGTGAGGGTAGTGTTTAAAAGGAGCACACCCTGGCGCGCCCAAGCCTCAAGACAGCCGTGGTCGGGCGGCGTGCAGCCTAGGTCGCTCTCTAGCTCCTTAAAAATGTTTTGCAAGGACGGCGGCGCCTTCACACCCCTACGCACTGAAAAGCTCAGCCCATGGGCCTGGCCAGCGCCATGATAAGGGTCCTGCCCCAAAATAACAACCTTGGTGTCGTGGTAGCTCGTAAAACGCAGGGCGTTATAAATATCCTCCATTGGCGGATACACACGCTCGCTTGCGTAGGCCTCCTTCAAAAATGCGCGCAACGCCTTGTAATAAGGCTTTTCAAAGTCCTCGGCCAAAACCTCAGCCCAATCGTTTTGCAAAAAATGCACCATCCTTCTCCCTCCGTTCATAGGCATGCCTCAAGCCTAGCAGAAAGACGCCGCCTGCGCAAGAGTGTAGCGAAAGTGTGATTTAAAATTGATACGTGTATGCATTCGTAAAGCCTTCTTCTTGGGAGAAGCGGGCTTTCTGAAGCATAGCGGAAGAAAGGCCCTGCCGATTGGCAGGGCCTTTGTTTTATTTACCGATGCGTTTGTATTCCTTGGTGATGGCTACAACGATGCCGCTACCTGCTAGAAGGGCGATGATGTTCGGGAGTACCATGAGGCCATTGAACATATCGGCCATCTTCCAAACGAGGTCAACCTTTAAGGTAGAACCGAGTACCACGCAGAGCACGACGAGGACGGCGTACACCTTGGTGGCTTTTTGGCCAAAGAGGGCCTTGACGTTGACTTCGCCAAAGAAGTACCAGCCAATGATGGTTGTGAAGGCAAAGAAGAGCATGCAGATGGCAATGAAGACGGTGCCAAAGTGGCCGAAGGCTGTATTGAAGGCATATTGTGCCAAGGAGGAGCCGGTGAGGCCGCTGTCTAGGGCGCCGGTGGTGATGATAACGAGGGCGGTGAGGGTGAGGATGATGAAGGTGTCGATGAACACGCCCATCATAGCGATGATGCCTTGGTCAGATGGATGCTTGACCATGGCGGTTGCGTGCGCGTGTGGGGTAGAACCCATACCAGCTTCGTTGGAGAAGAGGCCGCGGGCAATACCGAAGCGCATGGCTTCCTTCACAGTCACACCGGCCACACCACCAGCCACGGAAGATGGCGCAAAGGCCATCACAAAGATATCGTGGAAGGCTTTGCCGAGCATATCAAAGTTCATAGCACAGATGATGACGCAACCAACGATGTAGAAGAGCGCCATGACTGGCACGATTTTTTCGGTAAAACGGGCAATACGCTTGATGCCGCCAATAAAGATGAAGGCTGCAATCACAGCGCAAGCAATACCGGTAGCAAGTGGTGGCACATGGAAGGCGTTGTTAAAAGCGTCGCCAATGGAGTTGGATTGAACCATGTTGCCCATGAAGCCTAGAGCAAGGATGATGGCTACAGAGAAGAAGCCAGCCATGACTTTCCCAAAGGTCCCCTTAAAGATGTAGCGAATGTAGTAAGCAGGACCGCCGACATAAACGCCGTTTTTCTTTACACGGGTGTGCTGAGCGAGCACGGCTTCGGCATAGATGGTGGACAAACCAAAGAAGGCGCTGAGCCACATCCAAAAAATGGCCCCTGGGCCACCAGATGCAATGGCGGTGGCAGCACCGGCAATGTTACCAGTACCAACCTGTGCAGCAATGGCGGTGGTCAAGGCTTGGAAGGAAGAAAGACCGTCCCCCTCGGATTTGCCATGCAAGGAGAAGTTGCCAAACATGGCCTTAAGGCCTGGCACAAATTCTCTAATTTGAATAAAACCAAGACGAAGGGTGAAATAAACCCCAGCGCCTACCAATAAATACATGAGTGCGTAGTCCCACAAGAAAGCGCTGACGGTATCAACAAAAACTGTGAGGCTGTCCATAAAGTTGTTCATTAATGCGTTTCCTCCAAACGTTTTCAAAATTTCTTTGAAATAGTTTTCTCTGAGGTGGTCGTGATTATGGGGAACAAAAAAGAGCTAGAACCATAGGGCTCTAACTCTGGATGTACGACATAATCAAATAAATTGATCACCCTGTCCTTTGGCCTGAGAGATTCACAAAACTTCCTTGCTTACACCTTCGGCACCCGCCTGCACGGGATTCTCCAGAGCGCCATCCAACCACAGTCGCAAGCCTGAGCTTGATTCTACGGTCTTCATCTGGCAACTATTCAAATCACATTTGTTATATTAGTAAACTTTTAAGATTTTGTAAAGACTTATTTTCAAAAAATGACATAAATTTGTCTTATGGGTGCGGACAATGTTTTTTCTCATAGGAACATTCAACGTTTAGAGAGAAGGTCCCAGGCGTTTTATGAGGAGCTCAGCGGCTGTGGCTGTAAGCAACCCCGCTGGAATGGCCATAAGGAGCAAAAAAGGCAGATAGAAAATAATGCCCGCTGTATGCATAATAAAGGCCGCCATGGCGAGCTGCCCTAGGTTGTGGGCCACGGCGCCAATCACCGAAAGAGTGCGCAAGCCAAGAGGTGCACGGCGGAGGGCCACCACACTCACCGCGTAGCAGCTGAGGCCACCGGCCAGGCTCATCATAAGGGACACCAATTGACCGCCAAAGAGCCCTGCCAAGAAAATGCGCGCCAAAAGCACCTTGAGGGCATCGTGACGGCTAAAATGCGTCAGAGCAATCAAGGTAACAATATTGGCCAGGCCCAGCTTGGCGCCAGGCAGTGGCA
The DNA here is from genome assembly GCA_934229395.1 of uncultured Peptococcaceae bacterium. Lineage (GTDB taxonomy): Bacteria > Bacillota > Peptococcia > Peptococcales > Peptococcaceae > UMGS1590. The sequence continues at coordinate 21,657 of CAKQDL010000014.1, forward strand.
AGGGTGGTGGCAAAATGGTCTCAAACACATGGATGGCCAAACCCACAGAGGTAAGGAGGGCCAAAAGGGTGAGTCTTTGTGTACGCATACTAATTCCCCGTTACAAAATCGGCATCGCCTGCTTGCTTTTCAAAGCGAATGGTCAGGCCGTGGGGCAGGCAAACGATGGGCTGCGGCCCATGAGAGCGCAAGCCCATGTGCACGCAGCTTTGGTCAGGGCAATCAGCCTCCACCACGCCAATCCCCTCAGTCGACACGCGCACCACGTTGGTGCCTTTTTCGTCACTGATGGTGTAGTCGAGGGTGGTGGTGATTTGGGTGAGGTCGAAACGGTAAAGCTCCGTGCCGTTTTTTTCTACAATGGCCACGCGCTCGTTGGGTCCAATAAAATAAATGTAGAGCATCATAATAAAGCCTACCAAGAGCGCGAGCTTCACAAGGCGTTTCATAGGGCAATGACCTCCTTGTTGTAGCCGTTTTCGGCGCTCACCTTGGCGGCGATGCCCTCGCTCACATAAATATTGTTGCTGCGGTCCACGAGGATACATTCAAAGTTTTGGCTGTTCTCCCGCCAGTAGCGCATCGCGCCTTCTAAATCCATAACGTAAAGGGCCGTAGAAAGGGCATCGGCCAAGGTGCCATCGGGGCTTATAATGGTCACGCTCGTGAGCTGACCTGTGGCCGGCATACCGGTGCGCGGGTCAATGATGTGGTGATATTCAATCCCATCCGATTCAAAATAGCGCTCGTAGCCGCCGGAGGTAATCACTGCGCAGGCCTCGCTTGCTTCAAAATTGGCACAAAGGGCATTGGTGTCTTCTGGGTCTTGGATGCCAATGCGCCATGGCGAGCCATCGGCCTGTGGGCCACTGAGCTGCACGTTACCGCCCAATGAAACAGCGGCCGAGTCGATGTTGTAGGTGCGCATCACATCCATCACGCTGTCAGAAATGGCACCCTTGGCAATGCCACCCACATCCACACCCCAGCCCTCGGGAATGGTGATGGTGTTGCCTTGGATGTTGATTTGGCTGTCGTCCACCTTTTGCATCAGAGCGGTGCGTTCCTCGCGCGATGGCACGCGGTAGTCCTTCGATTCAAAGCCCCACGCCTCTACAAGAGGGCCAACGGTGAGAGAAAAGCAGCCGCTTGTTTCAAAGCTGAGGCTTTGGCCGCGGGTAATAAGCCCCGCCAATTCGTCGCTCACTGTGGCAGTGCCGGTACTGTTTAGGGTGGTGAGGTCGCTAGAATTTGGCGAATACACGCCCTCTAAGCGCAGCACCTCTTTCTTCGCGGCATTCAAGGCCGCCTCTGCCTCCTCGCCTTCGGCATAAATAGAAATATCTGTATCAAGAGCGGTAAAATTCCGCGAACGCAAATCATCATTATTGAGAGCACAGCCAGCGAGCAGCAACACAGCCACAAGCAGCCCTGCAAAGAAACGCTTCATGAGATATACTCCCTTCTTATAATTATTCTTAGCCTATCATTAGTACACCCCACTGTCAACGAGAGAAACGGTGACAAAAAGCGCAGGTAAATGATACACTAAAGAAAAACGCCACGAAAGGAGAGACTCCTATGCAACGGTGGTATGTAGCCATAGATTTAAAATCCTTCTACGCCTCGGTGGAATGTGTAGAGCGCCATCTCGACCCCTTAGACACCCATTTGGTGGTGGCCGATCAATCGCGCACCGACAAAACCATTTGCCTTGCCGTAACGCCCTCCCTCAAAAAAGAAGGCATCGGCGGCCGTCCGCGCCTTTTTGAGGTGAAGCAAAAGGTCAAAGAAGCCAACGCCTGGCGCCGCACCTTGGCCCGCGCGCCCCTGGAAGGTACCTCCACCAGTGCCCGCGCCCTAGCCGAAAACCCGCACCTCAGCCTCGATTACATTGTGGCGCCGCCGCGCATGAACCTCTACATGGCCTACAGCGCCCGCATTTACAGCATTTATCTGCGCCACATTGCGCCCCAGGACATCTACGCCTATTCGGTGGACGAGGTTTTTATCGACGTCACGCCCTATTTGCGCACCTACAACAAAACGCCCGAACAGCTCACCCGCTTTCTCATCAAGGAGGTCCTCAAGGAAACTGGCATCACCGCCACAGCCGGCATTGGCACCAATATGTATTTGGCCAAAATCGCCATGGACATCATCGCCAAAAAAATGGCCCCCGATGAAAACGGCGTGCGCCTGGCCATATTGGACGAAAAAACCTACCGCCGTATGCTTTGGACCCACGAGCCCCTCACCGATTTTTGGCGCGTAGGTCCCGGCACCGCCCGCCGCTTGCACCGCCTAGGCCTCAAGACCATGGGCGATGTGGCCCTTTGCTCCGTAGGCAAGGACACTGATTATTACAACGAAAACCTTCTTTATAAAACCTTTGGCATCCAAGCCGAGCTCCTCATTGACCACGCCTGGGGCTGGGAAAGCGTCACCATGGAAGACATTAAAAGCTACAAGCCAAAAAACAACAGCCTTTCTAGCGGCCAGGTCCTCCACGAGCCCTACAGTGCCGAAAAGGCCCGCCTCGTTCTCTTAGAAATGACCGAGGCCATGGCTCTAAAGCTCGTGCGTGAAGGCCTTGTGACCGACCAAGTCGTGGTCACCGTAGGCTACGACGTGCAAAACCTCGGCCCAAGCAGCCACTACCAAGGCGAGGTCCACATTGACCGCTACGGCCGCGCCGTGCCCAAGGATGCCCACGGCAGCGTCAATCTAGAGCGCCCCTCCTCATCCTCCAAGCGTCTTCACGACACCGTGGCCGCCCTCTACGACCGCATCATAGACCCCACCCTCCTGGTGCGGCGGCTGACCTTGGCCCTGAACCATGTCAAAGACGAGGAAAGCGTCAAAAAAAGCGTGCGCCAGCAAAGCCTCTTTGAAGACACCGCCGCCGAAGCCGTCGAAATCGACCCCAAGGAACGCGCCGTGCAAAAAACCATCCTAGAGCTCCAAGAGCGCTTCGGCAAAAACGCCGTCCTCCGCGCCTCCAGCCTAGAAGAAGGCGCCACCGCCATAGAACGCAACAACCAAGTCGGCGGCCACAAGGCATAAAAAGAGCCCCAGTGTAGGGGCTTCAGACTGTCGATAAAGGTATATTTTCAGCATAGACGTGTATGCATTCGTGAAGCCTTCCCCCTTGAGGGGCACCCTTCGGGTACTAGCTTCGCGTCGGAATTAGTGGGTTTTCTGGAGCAGGGCGGAAGAAAACTCGGATGAGGGTGTATTTTCACCGCACTTTACAGCTAAATCGATCATTCGCTGGCGCTCATACCCCTCATCCGTCGGCTACGCCGCCACCTTCCCCCCAAGTGGGGAAGGCTCATGCTATTCTCCAAATCTTTCTATTCACATACACGTTTTAGGTTTTTCTACAGTCTGAGCCTTTCCCACATGGGGGAAGGCTTCACAACTACGCACGCCTGCCTCCGCCTCTATTTGCTTTGGACCTTTTCGAAGCCTTTTAGGGTGATGGTGGTGGTGCCGTCTTTTTCTAGGTGCATCTCGAAGCGTTCTGGATCGTTGTAGTAGTCGGCTGGGATGGTGAGGGTGGTGTCGCCATCTAGGACAATTTTGTAAGAGGCTGTTTGCTTTAAGGCAAAGTCCTTTTCTACGAGGATGTTTTCCGGCATATTCATGACCACCGATTCGCTCACGAAGCTCGATTGCATGATGGCAGAGTTTGGGAAGACCTTTTCGGCCAATTCGCGCACGGGCACCACGTCGCTCTTGGTGGCGTTTTCGCCAATGTAAGCCTTGGCGCGGCCAATGGCTTCGACGCTGTCTTGGCCGTATTCATCGCAAACCACGGCGGTCATGGTGCGGATGCTGTTGTAATTGCCACGGCTGGAGCCTTCGCCCACGCAGCCCATCACGAGGTCCTCGAAGACCATGTATTTTTCTTTTTCAAACTTAATGGCAAAGTCGAAAAGGCGCACGCTGAAGTCCTTCAAGTCGACAATGGCGTAGCCCTTGGCCTTTTGGGTTGGCTGTGGCATAATCGAGCGGTGGATGGCCAAGGCGGCGCTGGCGCTCCCGTCCTCGCCCTCTTCCACACTGTGGGTAAAGTTGATTTTATCCATCATCACCAAAATGGCGAGTTTTGGACGGCCCTGGGCATCGTTAAAGCGCACCATAAAGAGATGATAATTGAACTCCACCTCAAAATTACGCAGCTCCTCAAAAAAGTAGGTGGCAAAATCCTGGCTATAGTCCACAAAGCTCACCTCGCCCTCGGCGAAGGCTGCGAGCTTGCGCTTGGCGTCGGTTTCGTTGATAAACTTGGCATGAGCCGCAGCCGGATCTTTGAGACCGCGCTCGATGTGGTTTTCCAAATAGCTTAGGAGCACGCCATCGTGCATATTGAGGGTTCGGGAAGAAATCACGTCTACAGTAGACACGGCGTTGAACACGTGGAGAATGGCTTCTTGAATTTGAATCATTTTTATCATCCTTTGTTATAACAGTGTCTTTAGTATAATAGACACTTATCGTCCTCTCAAGAGCAACTTTCCTTCTTATAGTCACCATAGGCATTTTCCATAGATTTCTGTATTATAATAGCTTGCATGTATACAAATCGTATACTATAATAAGCTAATAGTCCGTAAGAAGGGGACCTTTATTTTTTGCACGAATAATGTGCTACACAATTCGCACTTATAAAAAAGGAGTGGTATCATGAATCGACGTACAAAAGACACCTTAATCGTAGGCTTCGCCCTGTTCTCTATGTTTTTAGGTGCCGGTAACCTTATTTTCCCACCGTATCTTGGCTTGCATTCTGGCGAAGGCTGGCTGCCTGTGCTCTTGGGCTTTGTGCTCACTGGCGTAGGTCTTCCTCTTTGCGCTGTATACGCCATTTTAAAGAGCGGTGGCACCATCATGACCATGGCGCGCCACATTGGCAAGCCTTTTGGCCGTGCACTTGGTCTTATTGTGGTATTGGCCATTGGGCCTATGTTCGCCATCCCTCGTACAGCAGCGACTGTGTACGAAGTTGGGGTTGCACCAATCGCCCCTGGCGTAAACATCACCCTAAGTTCTCTTGTGTTCTTTGCCATTGTTTTGGCTCTTTCTATCAACAACAGCAAGGTTGTTGACCGTTTGGGCAAATTCCTCACACCATTCCTTATGCTCACCCTTTTTGCTATTTGCGTGGCAGCCATCCTCAATCCAGTGGGTGAACCTGGCACTGCTGCGGCACCTGTGTACAACTTCGCTGGCGGCTTTACCGAAGGCTACCAAACCATGGACGCCCTTGCAGCTACCATGTTTGCCGGCGTGGCTCTTTCCAACATTGTTGCCCGTGGCTACAATGTGCGTGAAGAACAGCTTTCTATGAGTATCCGCGCAGGCGTGATTGCTACCATGCTCTTGGCCCTCGTTTATTGTGGCCTTACCTTTGGCGGTGCTGGCTGCACCGATGCCTTCCCAGCAGACGTAGAACGCAGCGCCCTCCTCGTTGGCATGACCAAAGGCCTCTTGGGCAGCCTTGGCGCTTACTGCCTCTCTGCCGCTGTTTCCTTGGCCTGTCTCACCACCGCTGTTGGCCTATGCGTAACCACTGGCCAATACTTCAATGAGCTTTCTGGCGGCAAGCTCCACTACAAGCACGTGGTTGTTGTGACCGTTATTGTTTCTGCCCTCATCTCTGTATTGGGCGTTACCACCATCATCAACCTCGCTGTACCATTTCTTTATTTGGTATACCCTGTGCTTATGGCCCTCGTTATCTGCACCGTCTTTGACAAATTCTTGCCAAACAAAAACGCCTACACCGGCGCTGTTATTGGCGCCTTCCTCATCAGTATCATTGATGCGCTTTCAACCGTTGGCGGCCTTGGCATTTCTGCGGCTTGGATTGATAGCCTCGTGGCCTTTGGTAAGACCCTACCGCTCGCAAGCTTCGGCCTCGCTTGGGTGATTCCAGCTGTCATTCTCGCTGTGATTTTCTCCTTCATTCCAAGAAAGAAAGACACCTCCGAGGTTGTTTTCAGCATCTACGATGAAGAAAACGCCAACAAATAATCACATATGCAAACGCTCCCGCAATGGGGGCGTTTTTTGTGGTAAATTCAGAAATTTTACATCATTTTTTTCATAATCGTGATATACTGTAAGTAACTTATTGCTTTTTTAACTTGCCGCAAAGGACTGATAACAATGCTGCAAAAAATCAACTATCCAACCACCGACCCCTTAATGAACCTCAAGATGAGCGACCTTGGCGAGCGCTTGGGCGCCTTGCAACGTGAGCTGACCCAAACCGACAAGTCCCTCTTGATTCTTATTTCTGGCTGGGAGGCTGTGGGCAAGGGGCGCGTGTTGAACGACCTCGCCCGCGAGCTCGATCCGCGTTACTACCGTTTTCACCAATTTGGCGATGCCACCGAAGCCGACCGCCAGCACCCTCTGCTGTGGCGCTTTTTCCAAGCCTTTCCAGAGCATGGACGGGTGGCCATTTTTGACCACAGCTATTACCGCGAGCTCTTTTTTAACCCCGATTGCAACGACGGGTGCTACCACAAGGCCCTGCGCGACATCAATTTTATAGAAAAGCTCCTCACCGACGATGGCTGCATGGTGGTCAAGTTCTTTATAGACATCACCGAAGACGGTATGCAGGCCAATATTGAGGCCCTCGAAAACGACAAAAACAAGCGTTTTCTTTTGACCGATTTCGACAAGTACCAGCTCAAGCATTACAACCGTTTTCGTAAGCATTTTACCCGTGTGCTGACCGATACCTCCACCCTCACCTCGCCATGGCACATTTTAAACGCCGGTGGCAAAAAGGTGTCGCGCGAGGTCCTCACCACCCTGATTCGCTCTCTTGAGTGGCATCTAAGCACCCCAGAAGATCAAGACGCCGTGCCTCTGCCACCAATTGTAAGCCATCCTCTAGATGAGGTGGACCTTTCGGCCGTCATCACAGAGGAAGAGTATAAGGCGCGCCTCAAGCCCCTTCAGGCCGAAGCCGCCGAGCTCACCTATTTGCTCTATCGCCACCATATTCCAACCATTGCCGTTTTTGAAGGCAGTGACGCCGCCGGTAAGGGTGGCTGCATTCGCCGTCTAACCAGGCAAATGGACCCGCGCAGCTACATGGTGGCCACCACCTCGGCACCGAGCAAGTACGAGCTGAGCCATCATTATCTGTGGCGCTTTTACCAAACCTTCCCTCTGCCTGGCCATCTCACCATCTACGACCGCAGCTGGTATGGCCGCGTGATGGTGGAGCGCATTGAGGGCTTCGCCTCGCCAAAACGCTGGCAGGCCGCCTATAAGGAAATCAACGACATGGAAGAGAGCCTTGTAGAAGATGGCTACCTCATCATCAAGTACCTTCTTGTGATTGATAAGGACACCCAGCTCGCGCGCTTCCAAGATCGCCAAAACAACCCTAGCAAAAATTACAAAATCACCGACGAAGACTGGCGCAACCGCGAAAAATTCGATGCCTACACCCAAGCCATGAACGATATGCTCGTGCGCACCTCCACCGCCTCTGCACCATGGACCGTCATCCCAAGTGTAGACAAGCCCTACGCCCGCATTCGCGTGCTAGAAACCTTCATTCAAGCAGCAAAGGAGGCCCTCCAAAAGAAAGGCCTCCATGTAAAAATTACCGTTCAAAAATCCAAGGATAAATAAGGGAGCGAAAAATCATGAGCGAAGAGAAGATTGTACCCGTAGTAGAAGACGAAGAGCTGACCATCGAAGTCATCGTCGTCCCAGAAGAAGGCGCCATCATCCCAGATGAAGCACCAGCAGAAGAAGGCGCCATCATCCCAGGTGAAGCACCAGCAGAAGAAAAGAAAAAAGACAAAAAGAAAGACAAAAAGAAAAAGTCCAAGAAGGACAAGAAAGACAAAAAGGGCAAAAAGAAAAAAGATAAGAAGAAAGATAAGAAAAAGAACGATAAGAAAAAATCCAAAAAAGATAAAAAGAAGAAAAAGTAAGCATTAAAAAGCCATGCCGGCGACTTTGCAGGCATGGCTTTTTTGGTGCAGATGAAGTCGAAGGTGGAGGTATAGAAAAAGCTTTTGAAATTCCGCGCGACCTTTTTGGTTTTAAACTTTCTCCTGTGCATATATGAACCGTAGAGCATGGTACACGCCTATCCGTTCAACAAGCTCAGCATCAGCGTGTAAAAAGCCAGCCTTTTGCCGCAAGATCATCAAAATACTCCTGACTTTGGAGTGTTGCTTTTGCATCTGTGCCAGCGGGGTCGGCCCGGACAATACCGTGCGTTACATAATAGCTGAACGCATCAGCGAAGAACTCTGCTCCGTTTGTCTGCCGGTTGCTGGAATACAAGGTGCCGCTCCACTTTTCTTTGCTGCGGATTGTTTCAAAGGTGCTGTAAACATTTCTATCAATACCGGTAGTCTTGATTTTCTCCTGATAATAATGACCCATCTCGTGAAGCAGGGATTTTGCAGTGGCTAGGTAGATCGTCTTTTCTGAATAGACCGTCATGCCGTCAATGCCGCAAATGCCACTTTTATCCGAGTATTCATTGATTTTTTCGGTATCAAAGCAAATCTTCCAGCCGTCTGCGATAAATGCCTTGCGGATTGGTTCCGGCACCTTTGCCATATCCGTATAGAAATCATTGATTGCGCTCTGCGGCAGATCTTTAACAACACCCTTCATCTCGGTCACGATGGGCGGCTCCTGTGCAGCTTTGGTATTCGTCAGTGCCGCATGGATGATGGACACTGCCTGCGCTCTGGTGATGATCTCCGTTGCGTCAGCGTCCTCAGTCACAAGTCCCAGTTCCTTAGCAGTACGCATCCCATCGATGTTGGTATCTGGGTTTGCGCCATACAGCCGACCGGAATAGACCTGTGTCCCGCTTGCTGTCAATGCATAGTTCCATGCGTTGCCGGCTTGGATGGTACGGTCCTTTTGTAATTCAAGCTCTGCACCATAGCCTGTCCAACCACGGCGCACCACGCGGCGTAGATGATAGAGCATAGAGTCCTTTGTTGCGCCAAGATCGCCCGTGTCCTGCTCATTCTCCGGAATGCTCCTCGACAGCATCGTGCAATACTGTTCCACCGTAATCTTCCCATCTGGGTTGAATTTCCCATTGTATCCGTTCACGATGCCGTTGTCTACCGCCCACTGAATGTCCTCGTAGCAGGTATGGCTTGCAGGTACATCTGAGAATGTCGATGTGCCTGCTGCCAGTGCAGTGGGAATCAGTCCGGCAATCAGTGCGGTGACCATCATTGCAGAAACAAGCACTGCAAGCCGACCACGCTGGTTTATGTAGGTTCTCATAGTTCTCAAGTCCTTTTCTTTATTTTTTGTAGAGAGCAGTATTCTCTTCAAATTGATGAAAAAAAACTTCCGCGGGCATCGGCTTGCCGATCTTAAACCCTTGCAGCCGGTCACAACCGAGCTGCTTCAAAAGTTCGATTTGGCTATCGGTTTCGATGCCCTCTGCCACGCAGCGCATACCAAGTTCGTGGCACAGGTCAATAAGGTGCCGGATGACCGTCTGCTCGCGCGGACTATGCTCTGCCTTGCAGATCAGGCTGCGGTCGATTTTTGCCACGCTGATCTGCGGCAGATAGAGCATTTCCAGACACGCCGCTTCGGTGCCTAAATCATCAATAGCAATCGTGATACCACGCTGCTTCAATTCGTCCAGCAAACTGGATAAGGACTCCAGCTGGATGCCTTGCGAGGACTCGGTGATCTCAAAAATCAGCCGTCTGGGGTCAACACCGGTTTCCGCAAAGATTTTGTCCACCTGTGCTAAATAATCCGGTTCGGTCAGCGTGTTGCGTGAAAAGTTTACATTCAGCACCAGCTCCGGCCACTGCGCTTTCCATTTCTGGAGCAACTGGCAGGACTGGCGCAGCATCTCAAGGTCCATCTTTGAGATCATGTGTTCTTTTTCCAGAATTCTAATAAACTCGACAGGTGGATGGATGTTGCCATGCGGGTCGATCTTGCGTACCAGAACCTCAGCGCCATACACGCAGTCATATTGGATGCTGTAAATCGGCTGCAGATATGGAATAAATGTGCTGTCCCGAAATTCTTGCAGGAGCCGGTCAAGATAGCCAGGGCGCTGCCCTTTGAGATTACTGTTTGTGGCATAAAACTTATTCTTTTGAGTCTGCATCGCCTGTTCCGCTTTTCGCACAGCGACACCCACATCTTCTTCCGTGCCCCAAACGAAGCCAAAGGATGCAATGTCCTCTTCCTCTGCCAGCGCCGCCTCAAGCCGTCCTACCGCAGTGTTGAACGCAGGATAGTCCACCTCCGGCCAGATGATGACAAACTCATCCCCGCTGATGCGATAGACATATTCTTTCTGGATATACTTCAAGAGGGTCTCACAGACGCGGCGAAGTGCCTTGTTGCCCATGTCATGTCCCAAATTATCATTGATCCATTTCAAACCGTTGAGGTCGAGGAACCCCACACCGGTCGGGATTTCTTTGCCCAGCAGATGGCCTAACGTTTCGTCATAGGCAAGGCGGTTACGCAGACCAGTCAGCGGGTCAAGGTAGCTTTTCACGTTCAGTTCATCCGTTAAAGTCCTCTTTTGCAGCTCGTTCGCTGCGATGTAGGTAATCTGCGCCAGCATTTCTGGCGCATCCATGTGCGCGTGAGGGTTGTCCACACCCAAAAATCCGTGCAGTTCGCCGCTCACAAAGATCGGCACGGTGATCAGGCTCTTAATGCCCTGCGGGTGCAGGCAGTCATACTCGATGCGCCGCGTCGGATCGTCCATGAGCGCATCCACATCCTCGATGATATTAATCTTGCGGTGCTGATTTTGGAAAATATCCACCCACAGCGCAACGACCTCAATGGGAACATTTTGCAAGTTATCTTTTTCCGGTGTGATACCATCGCGGCAAATCTCATAGGTGTTGTGCGTAACATCAAGTGTCCAGTCAAACTCAAAAATGTATGCTCTGTCCGCAGAATAGTGTTCCAAGATCGTCTCCAGCATGGAATTGACCGCCGCGTCAAAATCGGTAGACAGCACCAGATTTTCGATGCACTTTACCAGCTTGCGCTCTGCGGCAAGGTCCTGCTTTGCCGTAGCGACCTCGTCAACATAGCGATTCACATTAATGGCAACTTCCATACGGCAGGGTCTGCCCTCGTAGTCGATGATGCTATCGTGCAACAGCATATCGCCCACAGACGGATGCTGGCGTACCCATGTGTGGCGCTGACCTTGGCCGTGCGGCAATATCCTATTCGTGCAGAATTTGCAGGGCTTTTCTTCGCCCTGTAAAAATTCGTAGCACTTCACGCCCGGTGCAGGTTCGCCAAAGCGCTCCCGTCCGATCCGATTCAGGTAGAGCAATTCGTAGCTTTCCATATCAGCGATATAGATGATCTCGTCAATTTGATCTAATATTTGTTTGATGTCCATGCGGCTCCGCTCCTTTGTCATTTCTTTGTTTCTATCTGACAGCTCTCCTTTAATTCCGGATGAACACTTAAGCCGCGCTCTGAACCTTTAGAATCATTCCGTTCGCTACCGATCAAATGGCAGCAGTTATTCGATTGGGCAGCCATTTTCTGATAGTACAGCGCGTTTTTCTTGCTGATATTTCCGGCACAAACCGGACAGCCTGTGCGTTTCTTCGCATTCGTTCGATTTGCTACGGATGTACGCCAAACATGCCCTTCTGAACAGATCCACCAGATCCTGCGGCTACTACCTGCTGTGACTTGTGTTGGCAGCAACGCGCCATTGAGTGTTGGATGCCACTGTGCCGCAATCTCCGGCTCTAGTGTGGCAAGATCATTGAAACCTGCCAATACTTTTCTGTTAGAGCAGTATGGACATCCGTTTGTGCCGACCGTGCGATCAACAATAGCAGCTCGCCATTCATGTCCCAACGAACAGCGCCACCAGACTGTACGGTTGCTGCCCGCCACGACCTGCTCCGGCGTCAATGGGGCATTCTTTTCATAATTCCATTCTGCGGCGACAAGGGGATAGAGTGTTTCCAGGTCATTGTATCCTTTCTGTACAGCATAGCCGGAGCAGATAGGGCAACCAGCCGCCATGCGAATCCGGGTGCTTGGCGCTGCCTTCCACTCATGTCCTAATGAGCACCGCCACCAGACTTTCTTATCATAGCCATGGCTGATCTTTTGCGGCGTTAAGTCCCCATTCTTCTCATAATTCCACTCGGAAGCTAACGCTGGATGTGTCGTGGCAAGATCATTAAAGCCGGGAACGATGATCCGATTGGCGCAAACTGGGCAGGAAGAGCCTCTGGCTCTGGAGGCAATGACCGCCTTCCAGGAATGTCCCTTCTTACACCGCCACCAAACTTTTTTACCGCTGCCGGCAAATACTTGCTGTGGCGTCAGCTTTCCGTTTTTTTCTGTATCCCATTCTGAAGCTAATGTGGGATGTGTCGTCGCAAGATCATTGAAGCCGGGAAGTACCACTCGGTTTGCACAGATGGGACATCCACGCTTTTGCACAGTGCGGCTATAGACCGACTGTTCCCATTCATGGCCATACGAATCTTTCCACCACATCTTCTTGTGAGTGCTTGCACTAACGGTTTCTGGTGACAGCGGCGCATTTTTCTCGGCATCCCACTGTTCCAGCAATTCTTTTCGATTGTTTTCAACACAGTACTCTTGCAGCGTCATACTGATTTTTTTATCCATCGTTCTCAGTCCTTTGATGCTGGATTTCTTATGGATGACAAGCATTGTTGATCCACCGGCCATGTCTGGCCATTCTCATGAAATGGCATCGTAAACGGTGTACCGTATATCTGGTAGATGGAGCGTTGCTTTCATTGTTTCCTTCTCCAAACGCTCCATCAACGATGGAACGCTTGGAGAAAGCGGGGGCAAACACCCCCGACCTCTCAAAAAGAAAAAGTGAAAGAAAATATCAATTGTTGGCGCGGTAGAGCAGCGTTACGATCTGCCCACGGGTGCAGTCCGCATTGGGGCTGAACTTGCCGTTGCCGGTGCCGCCCGTGATGTTGTTCTCTGCTGCCCATGCGACCGCGCTGTTGTAGTAATCCTTCGCATTTACATCGCTGAAGCCAGCATTGCCGTCTACTGCGGGAGAGCCTGCCGCACGATAGAGGAAAGTCACGGTCTGCCCGCGGGTAACCGTTGCGTTCGGCGCAAAGGTATCTGCGCCGGTTCCGCTGGTGATACCGTTCTCCACTGCCCACAGAACTGCGTCATAGTAGTAATCATTCGCGCTAACATCCTTGAAGGGATTTACCGCGCTCTTGGGTGCCGGAGAACCGGCAGCACGCCAGAGGAAGGTCACCATCTGTGCGCGGGTGCAGGAAGCGCCGGGGCTGAAGGTATCTGCGCTGGTGCCTTCGGTGATGCCCTTTTCGACTGCCCACTGGACGGCATCGTAGTAATAATCGCTCTGCTTCACATCCAAGAAGTTCATAGTCACTTCGTGCTTTGCAAACGATGCATCCACGCTGACCTTGCCGGAAGGCATGATGAAGGTATACTTGCCGTTGCCCTTGTCAGAGAGGGACAGACGGTTGCCGTCCTTGTCGGTGACGGTGAGCTTATCCAGCTTGTAACCATCGTTCGGCTTGACGGTGATGGTCACAGTCGTGCCCTTGGAGGCGGAGGTCGGGGTCACGGAAACCGAGCCGTTCTTTGCCGGCGAACTGGCAACGGGATAGATCATGGTGTGGGAGCCGGAGCTGCTTCCGCCGGAGGATGGCCGCGCCGAGACGGTCAGTGTCCCGTTTTTCAGCACAAGCGGCTCATAGTTACCGCCTGCAGGCTCCGTCACACTAGAGAGGACAATGTCGTAGGTCCCTGCTGTGCTTGTGTCTGGTGTAACTGGCGTACCATTCTTTTCGTAGGTGAGCACAGCAGTTCCGCCCAGCGTATCGCCGCCGAACAAGCCATCTACGGTGTAATGCTCACCGAGGACGGGCGCTGTCAGGTCGGGCGCTTTGTCACCGGTCTGGATGGCATAGCTTTTCACTGCTGCTGTGACCTTGGCCCTCTCAATGCTTACAGAAAGGCTCTGCTCTGCGGTACTGTCATGCGTATCATCACCCACGACCTTGTACCAAACTGTGTATGTCCCGGCATCGGTCGCCGCAGGGACATCGGCGCTATAATCGCCGGTATCACCCAAGCGATATTCCATTCTGCCGCCGCTGGTGCTGCCTGCGGTGATCAGCGGCTGTGCGGTGCCATTGTAAGTCAGTGTATTTGCTGTAGGCGCAGTCACAGACGGGATAGCGGGCTGATACGCCGGAAGCTCAATGCGGGTGACGGCGCTGTTGCTGCCGTCCTCGCCCTCGGCATAAAGGAATACGCTTTTTGCCTCATTATTTGTAAGAGCGGTGATGTCGATGCGGTTTTCGCCCGCTGCCATTGCCGCCTGTGCTCCGGTGAGAACAACGCTCTTTTCACAGCTCGTTTCCGCAACATCCCGCACGATATAGTGATAAGTACCCGCAACGGGTGCGGTGAAGGTCACAGTGCCGGTGCTTTTGCTCTCGCGGACTGCCGCCGTATCGGTCAGCACCACTGGCGGCGCAGCATATTCCTCAATATCGATGGACTTCACTGCACTCATCTCGCCGCTTTTGCCAGCGGTCGTATGATCCTTGCCCGCAGCCGTGTTGCTGGCAGTGATGTAATAGAGCTTCTTCGCGCTGTTTCCGGCCAGACCAGTGAGGTCGAGGAGGGCTTCGTCAGTGCCAAGAGTCATCTTCGTGCCACCCAACACCGCATCTGCGCTCGGCTCCGGCTGATCGGCGTCCAGCACAAGGTAGTGCATCGCGCCGGCGTAGTCCGCAGTGAACCGAAACTCCGCCGTATCTGCTGCCGTTCTGCTCACAGCGGTCTGTTCCAGATTGGGGTGCGGCTCGGTGCCTGTCTGGAAGAAATGGACATCATAGCTTACGGGGATTGGCAGATTTTGCGCGTCTACAATGCCCTCGATGGTCACCTTGACCTTATCTCCCGCGCCATAGGCCACATGAGGGCGGAAGGCGATAAGCCGCTTGAGGGGACTGCTGCCGATGGTAAACAGACGGTTCTCAGACTTTTCCGCTGCTGTGAGATTGTTAAAATCCAACACATCCGTTGGCTTCCCGTCGCACTCCAGCGTCACCTTCAGGGTGGCGGTATTCACCTTGGCGCTGTCCGTATTGATAAAATAGCTCCACGGATTGCCCTGATAAGGGTTGCCCTTCGGATAGCTCATCTGCCATGTGCCGCGCGCCTGAAAGGTTTCGATAGGCTGTCTGCGGGAAGGCCACAGTACGGCGGAGAGGTTATCCGGGTCGCCGCCATAATAGGTTACGAACATAGCCACCGCAGAGCCTCGCGCCTTGCCGGTCTTGGGATTTGTCGTACCGGAGAGGTCGGCCGCCCCGAAACCGGTCCCGGAAAGGCCGGGGTTGAGGATGTAGCTGCGATGGGAAAGGCCAGTCCTGTCATTTCCGATGTCCGGCATGAAGCTATTGACCATCTTATTCGCCACGCCGCTGCCCGCCACAATATTGGAGCCGCCGGGGCCTGCTTTTGCCCATCCGAACACACCACTCACAACGCCTGCCGCCAGTGCTTCACTTCCATCGACATTATGGGTGATGGTATTCAGCTCTGCCATCAGTGCCGCACCTGCCTGCGCTCTCCACTGATAGCCGCCGATGCGGTCATTGGTATGGATATAGAGCAGCTGCAAGCCTGCACTGTAGCGCATGAAGTTGGTGGCGTTGAGGGCATTGTCCAGCGTTTCCTGCGACAAGCTGCCCGCCAGCGTATCTCGGTCTGCTTTGCCCTTTGCGTCCAGCAAAGCATAGGTGTCCGTTCCGATCCGGGTGTTGATCTCCTCGTTGGAGATGTCCGGCTGGATGTCATACTTGTCCGGCAGAGAAGTGTCATACGGATGCTCTGCGTAGAACTGATTGAT
>CAKQDL010000015.1 GCA_934229395.1 uncultured Peptococcaceae bacterium
TGGATTTAATTTCGCTTGGCTGTTTAATTTTCAAAGAACATCCGTCGCTCTCGGCGACAGCTCATTTATATTACCATCTTCGAGTTTCTTTGTCAACACTTAATTCAACTTTTTTTCATTCGTTATTTCTTATGTGTTGGTTTGTTGCTCTCTCAGGCGATGGATTTATATTACCACTATTATCTCTAAGATGCAAGCACTTTTTTCACTTTTTTTCATTTTTCTTCTTTACACCATCAAAAAAGCTCCGAGTATTGTGCTCGGAGCTTGTGTTACATATGGCTTTGAATTATGCCAATACCTTTGCGCAGCGTTCGCAAAGATCTGGGTGTTCGCTGTCTGCGCCGACTGTTTCGGAATACTTCCAGCAGCGCGCGCACTTGTGGCCGGTTGCTTGGTCAATAACAACGGCAACGCCTGCTAGCGTTTCGCTCTTTTCGGCTTCTTGTGGTGCGTTTGCTAGGTCTTCTACTGCCATTTGGCTTACGAGGAAGAAGTCTTCTACTGACATATCTAGGTTTTCTAGGGCTGCCTTGAGGTCTGCTTGTTCACTAGATAGGTAGAGTGTGACCTTGGCGTCTAGGGAGTTACCAATTTTCTTGTCTTTGCGTGCTGTTTCAAGTGGCTTGGTGACTTCGTTACGAAGCTGCATGAGGCTCTTCCACTTCTTGTCGAGTGCTTCGTCCATTTGGCCGATGTCGAAGGTTGGCCATGGGCATAGTTGTACACTTTCTGGCTTGTCTTCAATATCGAGATAACGGAACACTTCTTCTGTGGTGAAGGATAGAATTGGGGATAGTACCACGTCTAAAGCTTTGCACATATCGTAGAGTACGGTTTGGCAGCTTCTTCTTTCGTGATCGTCTGCTTTGTTGGAATAGAGACGGTCTTTGATGATACTGAAGTAAACGGCACTGAGGTCGATGTTGCAGAAGTTATGGATGGCACGATAAATAACGTGGAAGTCGTAGGTGTTGTAGTTGTCTTTGGTCTTGTTAACGAGCTCTACAAAGCGGTACATCATCCACTTATCCATTTCGGTGAGGTCATCGAAGGCTACGCGATCTTTTTTAGCGTCGAAGTCGCTGATGTTACCGAGCATGAAACGGAAGGTATTTCTGATTTTTCTGTAGGAATCGGCTACTTGCTTAATGATACCGTCGCTAACGGATACATCGCTTCTATAATCGGAGGATGCTACCCAAAGACGGAGAATGTCTGCGCCTTGTTGCTTGATGACATCCTTAGGATCGACACCATTGCCCTTGGACTTACTCATCTTGTTGCCTTTTTCGTCTACGAGGAAACCGTGGGTCAGGAGGCCTTTGTATGGTGCTTGGCCGTTTACTGCAACGGAGGTGCAAAGAGAGGAGTTAAACCAACCTCTGTGTTGGTCACTGCCTTCTAGATAGAGGTCTGCTGGCCACAAATCCTCTGATTTTGCGCGCAATACGCCTTCGTGGCTGGAGCCGGAGTCGAACCATACGTCCATGATATCGGTTTCTTTTTTGAAGTGTGTACCACCACACTTAGGGCATTTGTAGCCTTGTGGCATGAGTTCTTCGGCGCTCTTTGAAAACCAGCAGTTGGTGCCTTCTTCTCTTACGTGTTCTTGTACGCTCTTGATGGTGTCGTCATCGAGGATGGTTTCGCCACAGTCTTCGCAATAGAATACTGGAATTGGCACGCCCCATACTCTTTGACGGGAGATGCACCAGTCGCCACGGTCACGAATCATGTTGTATAGACGTTCCTTACCCCATTCTGGTGTGAATTCGATGTGGTTTTCGATTTGGTCGAGGGCGTTTTCTCTGAAGCCGTCGATGGAGGCAAACCATTGGTCTGTTGCACGGAAGAGGGTTGGGGTGCCGCAGCGCCAGCAGTGTGGATATTGGTGCTTGAAGAAGCTGAGCTTTAAGAGGGCGCCGCTTTCATCCATGTGTTGGCAGATGGCTTTGTTGGCATCGTTGGTATTCATGCCTTCAAATGGGCCAGCTTCTTTTGTGAGAATGCCATCATCATCGAGCGGAGAGAGGATTGGCAAATGATAGCGTTGGCCTACAACATAGTCTTCTACACCATGACCAGGAGCGGTATGTACGCAACCGGTACCGGCATCTAGGGTAACGTGGGAGCCGTTGATAACAAGGGAATCTCTGTCTAGGAATGGGTGATGGCAAACAAGGAACTCGAGGTCTTTGCCCTTAAATTCTGCTTCTACGGTGTAATCGGTAGGCAGGCCGATTTCTTCGATAACGCCCTTGGCAAGTTCTTTTGCCATCACGTATTTTGCATCGCCAAAGTTTAGAAGTTGATAATCAAATTCTGGATTGAGGCAGATGGCTTCGTTTGCTGGAAGAGTCCATGGGGTGGTGGTCCAAATCACAAAGTAAGCGTTTTCTGCATCAAATTTGCCCTTGGCATCGGTAACCTTGAAGCGTACATAGATGGATGGAGATTTTTCTTCGCCGTATTCGATTTCTGCTTCTGCGAGGGCGGTGTGGTCATGTGGGCACCAGTAAACTGGCTTGGTGCCTTTGTAGATGTAGCCCTTCTTGGCCATTTCGCCAAAAACGCCAATTTCACGAGCTTCAAATTCGTGATTCAAGGTGAGGTATGGGTTTTCCCAGTCACCACGAACGCCTAGACGTTGGAAGCTTTCTTTTTGAATTTCTACGTAGGATTTTGCGTACTCTGCACAAGCGTTACGGAAGGCGATAACGTCATCACTCTTGGCATCGAGGCCCATTTTTTCGATGGCTTTTAATTCAATTGGTAGCCCGTGGGTATCCCAGCCTGGGATGTATGGGGAGTCAAAGCCTTGGAGGGTTTTGGATTTTACGATGATGTCCTTTAGAACCTTGTTCATGGTGTGGCCAAGGTGAATATCGCCATTGGCGTATGGAGGGCCATCGTGAAGGATGAAGGTTTTGTGGCCTTCGTTTTGCTTTTGTACCTTGTTGTAAAGGTCGATTTTATTCCAGTGTTCCAAAATGTTTGGTTCGTTCTTTGGAAGGTTGCCTCGCATTGGGAAGTCTGTTTTTGGCAAATTCAGTGTTTCGCCGTATTCATTTTGTTCTTTTTTAGACATAACTGCACTCCTTTTTCTAATGAACAACTGGCAAGCCAGTTTTTAACAAATAAATAAAAAACTCGCCCCTAAAAAGGGACGAGTTGTTATCGCGGTACCACCCTACTATTTATAGCTATGCTATAAACACTCAAGCGTCTTTAACGCAGACGATACGGCTTCCTTACTGTATTTCAGGTTGCTGCTCACAGATGATTCATAGCAGCCTGACTCGCCCGCCTTCCACCATCGCGCGCTCGCTAGCAATCAGTGATTCTGCTATCTGTTCTGATCAATGCTTTTTTCTATAATAAATATGATATTAGTGATTATTGAGCCATTTGTCAAGAAGCCTAGACATATTTTTCTATAAGCAAATTTATTTTTCCTTTTTTGCTCATGCCGTCTACTGGTCCCATGCGGAATTTTCCGTGACCTCTTACGCTTATAACCATACCTTCCTCACATTGCTTACTGCTGCTTAGGCTCACCACATGGTTAACTTGTACCATGCCGGCTTTTATTAGGTTCACAGCCTGGGCGCGTGAGAGATTGTACACCTTGGCAATCACTGCATCTAGACGCGATTGCATGACCTGTATGCGTCCGGTCTCTAGCTTTGGCGCTGGCGCTTCCCAGCTTGCCAAATCAAGAAGCGTGACGCGCATGGGCACACGCTTGATGCTTAGGTTGCTCATAAGCAAATAGTCGTCAATTTCACCGTTGGTCAAGACATCAAAGCCTTGCTCACGAATAAAGATATCGCCGATGCATTTGCGCTCAAAGCCTAGGCTCATCAGCGCCCCTAAGCAATCTCTATGGCTAAAATCTATAAACTTGGTATTGCCTGAAAAACGAATGACGTGTATATGCATATCCTCTGCACTCAGTTCTTCTTCGTGCATCGTCATGTAAAGTCGCACGCGTGCAGCCTCTTCGTGGCCACCATCTATGCGATAGTTAACACCACTATAATCGAGCATGGATTTTAGCGCCATGATTTCTTCTAAGGGCATAAAATCCGTCAGCACATCTCTCCACTCGCGGGTGACCTGGCGAATTTGACTTTCTAAAATATTTTCTAGACTTAGCACAGGCTCTCCTACATAAACATAAACAAAATACGATAAATGATGCTTTCAACAACACTCAAGATAAAAAAGGCAACGATTGGAGAAAAGTTCAAGGGACTCAACAAGGCTTGAGGCATATATTTTTCAATCACTGCCAAAAACGGATCTGTTAAGTCACAAAGGAAACGTGCAATCTTGTTGTTGTATGGGCTGATGTTGGTCCAAGTTAAAAGCACGCGCGCAAGCAAAATAAATTCATACAGCTTAAAAGCCAACTTCAGAGCTTTATAGACGGTTAATAGCAAACCACCACTGACCATGCGCTACCTCCTTAGTCTAGGAAATCTGCTTTTGAATGCGTGCGATTGACCCAATCTGCAATATCAACGCCATAGGTATCATCGCCAAAGCCCATGTGGAGCTCGTTGTCCATAGACACTGTTGGCGGTACTGCTACAAAGATGGCGCCGCGGTCGTTGATTTTTTGAATGGAGCCGCCCAAGGCAAAAATAGCGCCACTCACAAAGTTTACAATATTGATGGCTGCTTCTACGTCACACTCTTGAAGGTCAAAAACAACCACCTTGTTGTCGAGGAGATAGCTTGCAATGTTTTGTGCTTCTTCAAAGCGTGTAGGCTGAAGCAAGACGATACGCATATTGCCACCAGAAGAATTGTCTTCGTACTCTTCTTCTGGCTCCTCTGGTTGGTTGCGGGTAAAGCCTAACGAAGGGAGCTTTCTTTGCTGAAGTCTTGGCCGTGGCTCTTCTTCATAATCCACGTCGTCTTCGTATTGATACTCATCCTCTTGATACTCATCCTCGTATTGATAGTCATCCTCTGCTTGATCTTGAAAACCCAAAGAGTTCATTACCTTATCTTTAAATCCCATATCTTTCCTCCGTTACTTTGTATTAAATACAGCACTACCAATTCTTACAATGTTTGCGCCTTCTTCTACGGCATATTCATAGTCGCCGCTCATCCCCATAGAGAGCCACTCCATAGAAACATGGTCGCTTTCCACGTCTTTTAATGCCGTGAATTTTTGGTTCATTTTTTGAAAATATGGCCGCAGGTCTTCTTTGTTTTCTAAATTTGGCGCTATAAACATAAGGCCTTTTAAAAACACGTGCGGCATAGCTGGCATTTCGGCCACAAAAGCATCAATATCCTCAAAGGCAATGCCCGATTTTTGCTCTTCTTCGGCCACGTTGACTTGAAGCAAAATATCCACCGTGCACCCCTGATTGGCGGCGCGTTTTTCAATTTCCTTCAAAAGTTCAATGCTGTCGACCGATTCAATCATGGCCACCTTGCCAACAACCTGGCGCACCTTGTTTTTTTGCAAATGGCCAATCAAATGCCATTTGACATCATCATGCGCGCTCATAGCCTCGATTTTTGGCAGGAGCTCCTGCACCCTGTTTTCGCCAAAAACGCGCTGGCCATCTTGGTAGGCTTCTTTAATTTCATCAATGGTGTGATACTTGCTCACGGCCACAAGCGTGACCTCGCCGTTGTCCACGCGAGCACGTTCATGAGCCGCTTTAATATTCGTATGAATTGACTTTATATTCTCTGCAATAGACACTCTACTACGATCCTTTCACAGTATCTCCAGGCTCTACAAGCTTGGGATTGGTAATAATAACGGTACCTTCTGCCAAGGTTTCACATTTCACGCGATTTTCGCTTTGGCTTACCACCTTGACCTTCGTCCATACTACGGTACCATTTTGAACGATATAAACCCCAGGTTCACTGTCTTGATAGACCAAAGTGTCCTTGTCTAAGTCCAATTTTGCTGTGGTGGTTTGGTAAATTTCAGTTTCTACCACGCGGTGCGTGAGAAATTCCTCGCTCACTGGACCAAGAGCAATTTTGCAAAATTTGCTGCCATCATTATTGTCTACAATTTTGACAACAGTCCCAGATGTTTCTTCGTTCAATTCTGGAAAGCGAATACGGAAAACATCGCCTTCCTCTTCAAAGATTTTACTTTTTTTGGTGTTATAATTCATGTACACATACACCTGCTTGAGGTTGTCAATCACCTTTGCGTAAGGCACGCCTGCTTCGGCGCTCTCAGAATGCTTATCTCTGTTGTTGACTTCCTTTTCATAGATGGCGCGAAAATCCAGCTCGCTGATTTCGGCCATGTTGGTTTTCTTCTCGTAACCATCTATTTTGTAGCTTACGATGCCCGAAATAGGCGCGTAGCTGTGTTTTTTATGCGTTTTTCCGTTGTCATCCGTCGTTGTTACCGTAAACACCTTTTGGTTTTTTGGCACACGTTCACCTTCCTCTGCCAAAACCTTGACCTCACCAGAAGTTTCTGGCGTAACCAGCGACTCCGTGGCGCGCACAAAGCCATAGTCGCTGTAAACAACGTCTGTATATTCGGCACCTACCGTGGTGGTTTCAATCAACGCTTGGTGAATCATGCTATAGGCACTGCTGGCAATAACCCACACAAAGCTCACCAAAAACAGAATGATGACGAGCCTTTGGGTACCAGGCAGCGACCGCATTTTTTCAATAATATTTTTAATAGTCATGTTATCCTCTCTTATAGGCAGGAATCATTTACATTATATACCATGCCTGCGCTTTTTTCGATAGCTTGCGACATTTTATCACCAATTTTTGACATAAAAAAACCAGCGAGACGTTTGTTTACGCTTCTCGCTGGCCAAAACTATCAAATTCTGTCGATGATGGCTTGGGTAAGGGTCTTTGTGTCTACAGCCTTTCCGGGATCGCTGGCAATATCTACAGTGAGGAAGCCATCGTCAATAGCTGCTTGCACGGCGCGTTCAATGCTGTCGGCCGCTTCTGGTGCTTCTAGGGACAAACGGAGCATATAAGCAGCAGAGAGAATGGTTGCAATTGGGTTTGCAATGCCTTGACCGGCAATATCAGGCGCGCTGCCATGTGCCGGTTCGTAAAGGCCAATGTTGCCGCCTAAGCTTGCGGATGGCACCATGCCCAAGGAGCCTGCAAGAGCTGCAGATTCATCGCTTAGAATATCGCCAAAGCTGTTTTCAGTGACAATGACATCAAATTGCTTTGGATTGAGCACAAGCTGTACAGCAGCGTTGTCTACATACATATGATCCACACGTACGTCTGGATATTCTTTGGCCATTTCGTTGACCACTTCGCGCCACAAGCGTGAGGTTTCAAGCACATTTGCCTTATCTACAGAGGTCAAATGCTTCTTTGGTCGGCCATTGGCTAGGTTAAAGGCATCGCGCACAATGCGTTCGATTTCATCGCGGTTGTAGCTCATCACATCGTAAGCGCTGTCGCCTTCGCGTTTCTTTTCGCCAAAGTAGATGCCACTTGTGAGCTCACGGCAAATAACAATGTCTACACCTTCTACAACGTCCTTCTTAAACACAAGACGATCGGCTAAGAAATCGTAATACTTCGCTGGGCGAATATTGCAATAAAGTCCCATTTCCTTGCGGATGGCCAAAAGGCCAGATTCCGGACGTTGTTCACGAGGTAGCGCATCATACTTAGGACCGCCAACAGAGCCCAAAAGAATGGCATCGGCATTTTTTACAATTGCCTTGGTTTCTTCTGGGAATGGAGAACCATATTCATCAATGGCTGCACCGCCAAAGTAGGCTTCAGTGAACAGGAGGCCCAAGTCATATTTTTTATCAACGTGTTTTAAAACTTCAACGGCTGCACCAACGATTTCTGGGCCAATGCCGTCACCACGTAAAACTGCTATATTTCTGCTCATTTATTTACCTTCTCTTTCACATAGTTCAAAAGATTGCCTGCTTGAACCAATTCTTGAATAAATGCCGGGAATTTTTCAAAGTGATAGGTTTCGTTTTTGGTGATGTTTTCAATCACACCGTTTTCAAAATCAATGTTCACTTCGTCGCCGTCATCAATGGCTTGGGCAGCCTCTGGGGATTCAATAATAGGAAGGCCAATGTTGATGGCGTTTCTATAAAAAATACGTGCAAAGCTTTCGGCAATAACACAGCTTGTGCCTGCTACCTTGATAGAAATTGGTGCGTGTTCGCGGGAACTGCCGCAGCCAAAGTTTTTACCTGCTACCAATACATCGCCTGCACTGATGGTATTTGCGTAGTCTGCAATAACATCCTCCATGCAGTGTGCTCTCATATTTTCGTCGCTGGCGTCGTTTAGGTAACGCGCTGCGATAATCAAGTCGGTGTCAATGTTGTGACCAACCTTCCATGCTTTTGCGCTCATCTTATACCTCCTGTGGATCTGTAATATAACCAGTGATTGCACTTGCCGCAGCTACAGCTGGGTTGCAAAGATACACTTCGCTTTCAGGGTCGCCCATACGGCCAACAAAGTTTCTGTTGGTGGTAGAGAGAGCACGTTCGCCCTTGGCCAAAATACCCATGTAGCCCCCCAAGCAAGGACCGCAGGTAGGTGTAGAAACAACGCCACCAGCATCCAAAATGGTTTGGGTAATGCCTTCCTTCATGCACGCTTCGTACACGTCTTGGGTGCCAGGAATAACAATCAAGCGAAGGTAAGGAGCTACCTTTTTGCCCTTTAGAATTTCGCCGGCAACGCGCATATCTTCCAAACGACCGTTGGTGCAGCTACCAATAACAACCTGGTCGATGGCAATTTTTTCGATGTTGTCCACTTCGTGGGTGTTGCTTGGGAGATGAGGGAAAGCAACCTGTGGCTTGAGGGTGCTCAAATCAATGGTGATTTCGCGCACATATTCAGCGTCTGCATCTGCTTCATAAGCCACAATGTCGCCATCAAAACGACCAGCCAAGTAAGCTTTTGCAATGTCATCCACTGGGAAAATACCGTTTTTGGCACCACATTCAATGGCCATGTTGGCAATGGTCAAACGGCCTTCCATAGAGATATGCTTGAGACCTTCGCCTACAAATTCAAGGCTTTGATAAAGGGCGCCATCTACGCCAATCATGCCAATGAGATAAAGAATCACGTCCTTACCAGACACAAATGAGTTGGTTGGTTCGCCAACCACGTTAACCTTGATGGCTTCTGGCACCTTTAGCCAGGTTTCGCCGCTGATCATAGCAGCTGCAATGTCGGTGGAACCCATACCGGTGGAGAAAGCACCTACCGCGCCATAGGTGCAGGTGTGGCTGTCGGCACCAATAATGAGCTGACCAGCACCTACAATGCCCTGTTCTGGAAGCAAGCAGTGCTCTACGCCCATCTTCCCAACTTCGTAATAATGCTTGATTTCGTGCGCCTTTGCAAAATCACGCACAGTTTTGCATTGTTCAGCGCTTTTGATGTCCTTCGCTGGTGAAAAGTGGTCAGGAATCATGGCAATTTTGTTTTTGTCAAACACACAGTCCATGCCTACCTTGTTCATTTCGCGAATAGCCACTGGACCAGTGATGTCGTTTGAAAGCACCATATCCACCTTTGCTGTAACGAGCTGGCCAGGATGAACCTCATCCAAGCCTGCGTGTGCAGCAATGATTTTTTGTGTCATGGTCATACCCATAATTAGTTTTCCTCCTTAGTGTGAACCTTATTTAATTGATCCCAATGGATGGCCTTGTTGATGGCATTCAAGTAGCTCTTTGCACTTGCTTCAAGAATGCTGGTGTCAAGACCGTGGCCATTGAAGGTTTTGTTTTTGTAATCCACCTTGATGTTTACCTCTGCTTGTGCGTCGGTACCACCGGTGATGGCTTCGATGCGGTAGGAGGTCATATCAAAGGCGCCCTTGTATTCCTCACCGATGATTTCTTCAACAGCTCTGCAGGCTGCATCTACTGGGCCATCTGCCAAGGTGGCGATTTCATGCACCTTATCTTCATATTTTACACCCAAGGTCGCAGTGGATGTTAGGTCGGTACCCGTGAATACATAGAGATGGTCGAATTGATAAGCGTCATCGGCAGAAGCAATTTTAGCATCCACAAGAGCAATCAAGTCGTCATCCATAACTTCCTTCTTGCGGTCACAAAGCTTTTTGAATTCTTCAAAGGCTTCTTGGAGCGCTTCGTCCTGTAAATCAAAGCCAAGCTCGCTCATGCGCACTTGGAAAGCGTGGCGGCCTGAATGTTTGCCCAAAACAAGGTTATCGCTAGAAATACCAATGCTTGCTGGGTTCATGATTTCGTAGGTATCTCTGTTTTTCAAGACACCATCTTGGTGAATGCCAGATTCATGCAAGAACGCATTGTGCCCAACAATGGCCTTGTTGGCCGGAATTGGCATATTGGTGGTTTGGCTCACCAAGCGGCAGCTGCGATAAATTTCTTGGGTGTTGATACCCGTGGAACATTTGATTTCGTCTTTTCTGGTTTCAATGGCCATAACCACTTCTTCCAAAGACGTGTTGCCGGCGCGTTCACCAATACCGTTGAGCGCCACTTCAATTTGACGTGCGCCCTTGTTGACGGCTGCCAAGGAGTTGGCAACGGCCATACCGAGGTCGTTGTGGCAGTGTACGCTAAAGATGGCTTTGTCGGCGTTTGGACAACCATCGATAACAGCCTTGATAAAATCGCCATATTCCCATGGTACGGCATAACCGACAGTATCAGGGAGGTTGATGGTGGTTGCACCAGCATCAATTACGGCTGTAACAATTTCGCAAAGGAATGGAATTTCACTGCGGGAGGCGTCTTCGCAAGAAAATTCTACGTCATCGGTGTAGGTTTTTGCGAGCTTCACAGCGTCTACCGCGCGACGAACAACTTCGTCCGGGGTCATTTTGAGTTTATATTCCATATGAATTGGGCTTGTAGCAATGAAGGTGTGAATACGTGATTTTTTGGCGCCCTTTAAAGCTTCACCACAAGCATCAATGTCTTTTTTATTGGCACGAGAAAGACCACATACCGTTGATTCTGTAATGGCCTCTGCAATCATCTTTACTGATTCAAAATCCCCAGGGGAGGAAATTGGGAAGCCTGCTTCAATAACGTCAACGCCCAAGCGTTCGAGTTGACGGGCAACTGCTAATTTTTCTGCTAGGTTCATGCTGCATCCAGGAGATTGTTCGCCATCGCGAAGGGTTGTGTCGAAAATAACTACTCTATCTTGATTCATAGTTTGCACCATCCTTATAAATGTAAAAATGCCCTCTTCGTCTCATTATTTAGAGACGAAAAGGGCATAGATTTCCGCGGTACCACTCTAATTGATGGCCACAAGGGCCACCCACTCTCATTGATAACGGTAATGAACCGGTTAGTCAAACTCACAGGCGAGTTCAGAGATTAATCGCTTGCACTTTTCACCAACCAGTGCTTCTCTCTAGCAACGCTTCACTTACTACTCCTAGTCATCGTTTGTTTCAGTATATGAACTAATATTAATTTGACTAGGTTTGTTTGTCAAGACCTATTATTCAACAGTTACACTTTTTGCCAAATTTCTTGGCTTATCAATGTTACAACCACGTTCAAGTGCTGTAAAATAGGCAATCAACTGTAATGGTACAGCTGCTAGTACAGGTGAAATAAAGTCAGGGCATTCTGGAATTTCTATCACATGGGATATTTTATCGCTGATATTTTTCTGTCCTTTTTGAACAATGGCCAAAACACCAGACTTTTTAATGTTGCCCTCTTCATCAGTCATGCGAGAAATCATTTCCTCTGCATTGCTCATGGTCTTTTCAAACACCTTTTGCTGCAAGGCCACGACAACGACTGGGGTTTCCTCGGTGATGAGTGCCAAGGTGCCGTGCTTCAATTCACCAGCCGCGTAAGCCTCAGCGTGGATGTAGGAAATTTCTTTGAGCTTCAAAGCACCTTCTTGGGCAACAGCCCAATCCATGCCACGGCCAATATAGAAAATATCTTCTGTATGCACGTATT
Organism: uncultured Peptococcaceae bacterium; assembly: GCA_934229395.1. Taxonomy (GTDB): domain Bacteria; phylum Bacillota; class Peptococcia; order Peptococcales; family Peptococcaceae; genus UMGS1590. The sequence continues at coordinate 11,985 of CAKQDL010000015.1, forward strand.
TCTTTGCAATTTCTTGAATGCGCGCAACGTTATCTTGGCTTAAAATATCCTCTACCTGTTGTGGCAATTTTTCAAGAGCGCGCAGCAAATCGGTATGCTCACTCAAATCAATCTTGCCTGCTACATCTCCCAAATAAAGGCCAATGATATAAAGAGCAATCAACATTGCAGTGTAAGCCTTGGTGGAAGCCACAGAAATTTCTGGACCAGCCCAAAGATAGACAACCATATCAGATTCGCGCGCAATGGAGCTACCTACCACATTGGTGATGGCCAAAACCTTTGCGCCGGCCTGCTTGGCTTCTCTTGCCCCTTCTAGGGTATCGGCTGTTTCACCAGATTGGCTGATAACAATCACCAAGGTGTTTTCGTCTAGCATTGGTTCGCGATAACGGAATTCAGAAGCAACCTCTACGAAAACAGGAATCTTGAGAGTTTTTTCCAAAATCGTTTTACCTACCAAGCCAGCATGGTAGGCTGTGCCACAGGCAACAATATAAATTTGACGCCACTTTTGTACGTCCTCTGCCTTTAAATCAATGCCCTCAAGCTCAATATGATCCACATGCACACGGCCGCTTAGAACTTGCTTGAAGGTTTCTACCTGTTCGTAAATCTCTTTAATCATAAAGTGTGGATAACCGCCTTTTTCGGCAGATTGTGCATCCCACTTGATTTCATCCACAATTGGTGTTTGCTCGTTGCCAGCCAAGTCGGTAACAACAATATGATCGGCATAAATTTGCGCAATTTCGCCGTTTTCTAGATACACGCATTTTCTGGTGTATGGCAAAACCGCAGGCACATCAGATGCGATGATGTTTTCACCTTCCCCAAGGCCAATAACAAGCGGGGAATTTTTGCGTGAAACAACAATTTGATCTGGACAATCTGAGCACATAACAACCAAGGCGTAGGAGCCAGTCACTACGGCCAAGGTGCGCTGAATGGCGCTGTAGAGGTCGCCTTCGTAAAACATTTCAATAAGGTGGGCCACAACCTCTGTATCTGTTTGAGATTTGAAAACATGATTTTTTAAATAGGTTTCCTTTAGGTATTGATAGTTTTCAATGATGCCATTGTGCACCACTGCAATTTTACCTTCAGGGCCCATGTGTGGATGCGCATTTTTATCTGATGGTTGACCGTGCGTTGCCCAACGCGTATGGCCAATACCTATATGGCCCTCAAGGGGTGATTTTTCTAGCACCTCGCTCAAGTTTTTTAATTCACCCTTGCGCTTTTCTACATGAATTTTACCTTCGCTCAGCACGGCAATCCCAGCAGAATCATAGCCACGGTATTCCAATTTTGCTAAACCATCTAGCAATACATCCTGTGCCGCTTTAGGACCAACATATCCAACAATTCCGCACATTCGAACTCCTCCTACACGCTTTCGTTTTGGGCTTGCTGAGTTGGTTCATCCTCATCCTCAAGCTCAAAATCAAAGCTTTGACATTCCTTATATTTTGGTAACTCCTCGATTTGCTTAAGTCCAAATGCAACCAAAAAGTCCACTGTTGTACCGAAAACAACTGGGCGACCAGCTTGTTCCAGCCGGCCCTTTTCCTCAATTAAGCCTCTGAGCATCAATTGCTGAATAGGGCCATCAGACTTCACGCCTCGAATATATTCAATTTGACTTCTTGTAACAGGTTGTTTATAGGCAATAATAGAAAGCGTTTCGTAGGCCGCAGATGAAAGCTTTGTTTTCTTTTCAGAAAAAATCTTATCTAGGTAGGGTTCCACCAAAGGCGCTGTGGAAAACAAATAGCCTTCTCCCAGCTCGCGCAGCACAATGCCGCGCCCCTCCTCGGCGTAATCGGCCTTTAACAAAGTAAGTGCCTCTTCGACACCACTTTCGTCTATACCTATGATTTTTGCCAGCTCCGAAACACTCATCGGGCTTTCGGCCATAAACAACAAGCCTTCAACAACGGCTTTGTATGATAAATCTATGAGCATTCTAACTCCTATACTGCAGGTGCATGGAGAAAAATTTCCCCAAAGATTTCATGCTGCACAGCCACCAATTCGTTTCTTCTGACGCATTCTAAAAGTGCCAGAAAATAGGTGAGCATTTCATCCTTGCTTGAGCAGGATTGCAGCACCTTTTGAAACGTTGGATAGGTCGCATCTGCACAATAGCTCAAAAGAGCGTCTTTCAATCCCTCAATTGAAAAGCCCATTTTTTCCACGACCATCACTTGCTTTTGTTCCTTGGCATAACGCTCTAGGGTTTCAAAGGCTGTGAGTAACACACCTGCATCAAGCCCCATTAAGGGCTCGTATTTTTTGTACTTTTCACTTAAAGCCTTTATATCAATAGAACGCTGATAGTATCTTGAAGCATCATTGTTTAACACTTCTAGCTCCCCTGCCAGCTCTTTAAAGAGCTTATACGCTACAATTTGATCAACCAAGGCTTGGCGCGGATCCTCTGCTTCTTCGTTGCGTCTTTTTGGCAGGAGCATTTTTGTTTTAATGCGCACCAGCTGAGCGGCGAAGAGCACAAAGTGACTCGCAATTTCTAAATTCATTGCATTGGCTTTTTCTAAATAGGCGAGGTATTGATCCGTCAACTCATTGATTGGAATATCATACACGTCTATTTTGTTTTTTCCCAGCAAATGCATAAGCAAATCCATCGGGCCATCGAAGGCATCCAGATGAAATTCGAGGGTTTGCAATACGGTTCCCTCCTGTTTTTGACAATTAATTATATCATATCAACGTCTTTTTTCAAGTTACTCAGCTTGTTGTGGCTCTAAGGACAAATAGAAACGGTCTTTGTGTTTAAAGACTTCTACATCCTCCCCGTAAAAATCTGAGAGGTTGCTGTATTCAATCATGTCGTCAATATTACCAGCTGAGTGGACTTCGCCACCACGCAAAAGCATGGCCTTGCCAAAAATTGGCAGGATTTCGTCGGTATTGTGGGTAACAAGAATGAAGGTAATATTTTTGTCGGCCAAGCCAGCAATGGTGGCTTCCATATCGCGACGCGCAAAAATATCCAAGCCATTGAAGGCTTCGTCGAAGATGATGATGTCTGGATTGTTCATCATGGCACGGCCAATGAGGACCTTTTGCTTTTCACCTTGGCTGAGCATGCTGTATTTGCGATCTGCAATATGGCGCATATTGAGCAAATCGAGAATATCATTGGCCTTTTTCATATCGTCCTCGTCTACCTTTTCCCAAAGGCCTAGGGAGGCAAACTTGCCACTGAGCACAATGTGAAGTGGATAGTCGTTGGTTGGGATGAATTGTGAAAGGGCAGAGCTTACCCAGCCAATGCGCTTGCGCAATTCGATGATGGAAGAATGGCCAAATTCAAAATCCAACACCTTTACATGGCCCTCAGATGGGAAAATATAGCCGTTGACCATTTTCAAGGTGGTGGTTTTGCCAGAGCCGTTTGGACCTAAGATGACCCAATGCTCGCCACGGTTTACGTGCCAATTGACATCCTTCAAAATATATTTGCCGTCACGAATATAGCTGACATTGTCTAAACTGATGATTTCATCCATTTTATATTACCTTCTTACTTCTTGCTTATTAAATTTTTATTCTTCAAAATCGTCGTGTTCACCCTTCTTTTGGCGGGTCATGAGGTTTTTGGTACACTCATTCACGTCGCCACCCAGGAAGAGCACGTTGTACATTTCTTCCAAAATTGGCATTTCTACATCCAATTCTTTTGCTAGGGCGTAGGCTGCTTTGGTGGTTGCTACACCTTCAACAACCATCCCCATTTCTTCTAAGACCTTTTCGAGGGGCTGACCTTGACCAAGTCTGAAGCCAGCGCGACGGTTGCGGCTATGCTCAGAGGTACAGGTCACAATCAGGTCACCAACCCCTGTAAGTCCTAGGAAGGTGTAAGGCTGTGCACCCAAGGCCACGCCCAAGCGAGTAATTTCGGCCAAACCTCTTGTCATAAGGGCTGCACGTGCATTATCGCCATAGCCTAGGCCCAGTGTCATCCCAATAGCTAGAGCAATGATGTTTTTAAGTGCCCCGCCAAGTTCCACGCCTACAACGTCCTTCCCTGTGTAGACGCGCACGTTATCGTTCATAAAAATGCCCTGCACGGCTTCGGCAGCATTTTGATTTTCGGAAGCTGCAACAAGAGCCGTTGGCATATTTTTGCCAAATTCCTCTGCGTGACTTGGACCATAGAGCACCACATAACGGTCCTTTATATCGCCCAATACATCCTGATACACCTCGTGGCCACATTTTCTGGTGGATGTTTCAATCCCCTTGGCCACGTTGATGAGAATGCCTTTGCTTTGTACAAACTCGTCCTTGTGTGCTTCTAAGAGTTGTCTTTGGCTTTGCGTTGGCACGCCAATGAGCAAATAATCATACGCCTGCGGCTGTGGCCATTCGCTTGTTACCTTAAGATTTTCACTTAGAGGAATGCCTGGCAAATACTTTTTATTTTCCTTTGCAAGTGCAATCTCTTGCATTTGCTGTACATTTCTCCCCCACAATGTCACATCATGACCGTTAACCGTTAATACCTGTGCCAAAGCTGTACCCCAGCTGCCTGCACCATATACTGCGATTCTTGCCAAGAGGACTCATCTCCTTTTCGAACCGACTTTATTCTCGGTTCCATTTAGTAAACGCTTGATGTTGCCTCTGTGCAAATACACGATATACGCTGCTGCACAGGCAACAACACCAACAACAATTGGTGGTTGATGATCAATATACAATAGTATTGGGCAAAGGATGGCCACTGTAACAGAGCCTAGGGACATATATTTCGTTAAGCCCACAATCACACCCACGATGAGTAAGCACCACAAAAGTGTGATTGGCGAGATATACATCAAGGCGCCTGCAGCAGTTGCAATCCCCTTGCCACCTTTAAAGCGGAGCATATAGCTGAAGGAGTGACCAAACACTACAGACACAAAGCCTATCATCATGCCCACATCACCCAAGAGCTTTGCTCCAAACAATACGGACAAATACCCCTTTAATGCATCGCCTGCTAGCACAAGAAGTGCTGTTTTCATACCTAAAACACGCCAGGCATTGGTAAATCCAGGGTTGCCACTTCCTTCTTCGAGGATGTTGACGTTTTTTATGCGGCCAACAATCCAGCCAAAGGAAATCCCTCCTAAAAGATAACCAATGACAATGGTGAGCAGGGCTTTCACTATCACCCCAACGCTCATTATTCGTCCTCTTTTTTCTTCTTCATCACCAAACGAATGGTGGTACCTTCAAAGCCAAAGTGCTTGCGGATGTTGTTTTCTAAATAACGCAAATAGGAAAAATGCATCAGCTCTGGATCGTTGACAAAGAGAGCGAAGGTTGGCGGTGCCACATCCACTTGAGAAGCGTAGTAAATTTTAAGACGCTTGCCCTTGTCGGCTGGTGGTGGATTTTTGAGGGTGGCATCACGCACAATTTCGTTGACAAGGCTGGTTGGAAGGCGTGTGGAACGTGTTTCGGCTACAGCCTTAACGATATCTATGATTTTGCCTACACGCTGGCGGGTGAGGGCTGATACAAAGATGATTGGCGCGTAGGACATAAACAAGAGCTGGCTTTTGATTTTTTCGGTGTATTCGTTCATGGTCTTGTCGTCTTTTTCGATAAGGTCCCATTTGTTAACAACGATAATTAGCCCCTTGCCTTGCTCATGTACATAGCCGGCGATTTTCTTGTCCTGTTCAATCAAGCCTTCTTCGGCATTGATGACAAAAAGGGCAACGTCGCAACGGTCTACCGCACGCAGAGCACGCATAACGCTATAACGCTCTGTGGCAAAGTCAATCTTATTTCTTTTGCGCATACCGGCTGTGTCAACAATAACAAACTCTTCACCATCTACCACAAAGGACGAGTCGATGGCATCACGGGTGGTACCAGCCACGTTGCTCACAATGGAGCGATCTTGGCCAATGATGGCATTGGTAAGGGAAGATTTGCCCACATTTGGACGGCCAACAACGGCAATATGCACGCGGTCGTCGTCCTCTTCAATGGTTTCAGGCAGGCGTTCTAGGTGCTCGTGAACAGCATCTAGGAGGTCCCCTGTATTGGTCCCATGGGAGGCAGAAATTGGAATCACTTCATCCATGCCTAGGGAATAAAATTCATACACATCGGTCAGGTCATCGAATTGCTCGAGCTTATTAACAACAAGGATGATGTCCTTGCCACTGCGGCGCAAAAGCTGTGACACTTCTGTGTCGTCGGCAGTAATCCCTGTTGTGATATCGACCACATACAAGATAAGGTCGGCCTCTTCAATGGCCACTTCTGCTTGGAAGCGCACATTTTGAAGAATTTCATCGGTGCTCTTTAATTCAATGCCACCTGTATCAATCAAGGTGAAGGTTTTGCCGTTCCAGGTCACGTCTTCATAAAGACGGTCGCGGGTAACGCCGGCAAAGTCGTCCACAATGGCGCGCTTTGTGTGTGTCAGACGGTTGAAGAGGGTGGATTTACCCACATTCGCACGTCCAACAATAGCTACAACAGGTTTCATTTGGTACTCCTTTCGCTAATGCGAAGCGACAGCTTGAAAAACAAGCTGTCGCTCGAGATTCATTGCAAATTACGCATTAGCCATCATGTTTGCAAATTGCTTTGCACTAACACCCTTGGTGGTCACGTCCTTGAACAAAAGAACGTTCAATGGCTGCAAGTAATGTTGTTCCTTTGGACCTACAGTAAGGGTTGCCATAAAGAAGAGGTCCTTTAAGAGGTCGAAGGTGGTGCCTTGGCCCATAGGCGCCTTGAGGCCCTTTACATAGGTTTCGGTTTGTGCAGTAACGATGTTTTCTTCCTTCATTTCTTCAATCACCTTTTGAAGAGCGGTGATGTGGTCTGGGTTGTAAAGAAGGCTCTTCACCAAAAGCACATAAGCCATGTTGAGTGGATATGGCACGCTGTCTACATTGGTAAGGGTCATGCCGTTGGCATCTAAGGATACCATTGGTTGCACATAGCTTAGGGTGCGAAGAATGTCTTCTTGGCTCATGCCATCTGCATACACATCTTCTACAGTAGCGCTACCGGCTGGTACCAAGTGGCCATCTTCTTTTTTAGCAATGGCTGGCGCACTCATAAGGAAGTCTGCAAAATTTGGATACTTGAAGCTGTTTTCCAAAGCTTCTTCCATGTGATAGAGGCTTTCATCGACGGTGAGAAGGTTGTTCATGTTGACCATAACCTTGGTGTTTTCTTCGCCACCTACCCAAGCAGCATTGTCAAAGAGAGCTGCGAGGGCTGGTTGAATGATGTGGGCAGCTTGATAACGCTTTTCAAAGTTGTCGATGTGGGCATACTTCAAGCTGACAGTGGTTTTTGCACTGAGGGCTAGGTAGTCCAAAAGGGCAGCGTTGTCCTTGGCATACTCAAGCATGCACTTGTTGGCTTCAGTTGGTATGGTTTCGATGTCACTGAAGGTGCTCACTGGTTGGTGACCTGTTGCAAGAAGGGTCATGCCACGACGACGGAGCTCATCATAAAGCGCTTCGATAAAGCCAAGGTAAGCTTGGTCAATGTCTGCCATTTCAAAAAATGGGCCATAGGTCCACTTGACTTGGCCACCCAAGCCTAGGCTCACTTCTTGCTTGTCCTTTTTAGCGCCTACAACAAGGCCGTCTTCTTCCTTGAGTTCCCAGCCAGCACGACCGAGATAAGCAAGGAGATCACGAATGCCTTGTTCTTCGCTGTAGCCTACAGCCTTAAAATTCTTTTCATATACGAGCACGTGCTCAAAGGTAACGAAGAGATCAAAATCAAGGTGTTCTCTTTCAAAACTTCTCATAAATTGGTCTAGTTGTTCTTTTAGCATTTAAGCACCATCCTATTCATTTTTTATTTTGCATCGAGCAAATCGAGCAAAAGCTTGTTGTCTTCTTCGAGATTGAGAAGCTGTTGTGCCATGTTGAGCGCAGCAATCAAAAGTTCCTCATGCTGCGATAAATATTTCTGGTTGGTTTTGGCCTGTTCTACCTCGTTTGTTAAACGTTCAAACACCGCTTCAACCACCGCTTCGTCCTCGCCAGAGCGCACCCTATAGGTTTTATTGTGCAACAGCAGCGTGTAGGCCTTTAGCTCTTCCATGCTCGCTTCCCCTCCCAATCATACTATTCGTTATTATATCATAGCTGACGACTCAAGTCATTAAGGAATTGGTTAAAGGATACTCATTACCCGCCGCTTGTGCTATAATGAAACGAACCTTTTGAAGGGAGGATTACCATGTCACTAGACGGCATTGCAATGCGCGCCCTCTCCCACAGCCTAGAAGACGCTTTGGACGGCGGCCGCATTGATAAAATTTCTCAACCAAACGCAACCTCTATTGTGATGACCATTCGCGCCAAGGGCAAAAATCAAAAGCTCTACGCCACCATCAACCCACAGAGCGCGCGCGTTTCCCTCACCAAGGGCCAATTTGAAAGCCCTCTCACACCACCGCAGTTTTGCATGGTGTTGCGCAAGCATATCCAAAGCGCTGTCATTGAAAAAATTTACCAAATGGATTGGGAGCGCATGATTGCCTTTGACCTCCGCGGCCGCAACGAAATTGGCGAAGTCACAACCTTTACCATGATATTTGAAACCATGGGCAAAAACAGCAACATCATTTTGCTCGATAACGAAGGTACCATCCTAGACGCCATCAAGCGCGTTGGTGCCAATACCAACACCGTGCGCCAGTTCCAGCCAGGCATTCCTTTTGTGATGCCACCGGCTCAAAACAAAACACCCCTCGAGGCCCTCACAGAGGACACCCTAAGTACGGCCTTTTTGAACCTTGGCTTGCAAAAAACCGTCAGCAAAGCCCTTTTGCAAACCGTTGCCGGCTTGGGGCCGCAGACCGTCACCGAGCTGTTGGTGAGGGCCAATATTGCACCGGACACCCGCGTGGAATATCTTGGTGAAATCGACTATGCCAAGCTTTACCGCGCCTGCCTAGACCTTTTGGAAACAGCCGAGCGCCGCAGCTGGACCCCAACCCTTGTGTTTGATGACAAAGAACTCTTTGCATTTGCGCCCTTTGCCCTCAAGCAGTTTTCAAGCTTCCGCCAAGAGGAACGCGATGACATGATGGACCTTCTCGAAGACTTCTACGCCATTCGCGAAGCCCAAGAAATTTTTGGCCAAAAGCGCACCAGCCTAGAACGCATTGTGCGTCACGAAAAGGAACGCTGCGAGAAAAAGCTCACCCTCCAGCTAGAAAAAATTGACGAGTTGGAATTTGCCGATGACTACCGCATCAAAGGCGAGCTCATCACAGCCAACCTTTACCGCATCAAGCAAGGGCCAACGGCCGAAGTTGAAAACTTCTACAAGGAAGGCGCGCCAACAGAAATCATAGAAATGAACCCTAGCCGCACGCCAAACGAAAACGCCCAAGCCTTTTTCAAAAAATACAACAAAGCCAAAATCAGCGCCGAAAAAGCCGCCCTCCAAGCAGAAAAAACCTCTGCCGAGCTCGACTATCTTTCCACCATCGAGGACAGCCTCGAGCAGGCCCAAAACGATGGCGATTTATTGGATGTACGCCTAGAGCTTGAGGAAAGTGGCTACGCCAAGCACCGTGCCCAGCAAAAAAACAAAAAAGCCAAGCACGCACCACAGCCAACCCATCTTTATATTGATGGCTATGAGATTTTTATTGGCAAAAACAACCATCAAAATGATTACGTGACCACAAAAATAGGCCGCAACGCCGATATGTGGCTCCACACCAAAGACATTCACGGTGCCCACGTCATCATCAAGGCGCCTCGCAGCTACGATGGTTTTTCTCCAGACATCATCGAAAAAGCCGCCATGCTCGCCGCCTATTTTTCCAAGGCGCGCTACTCCGCCAAGGTGCCTGTTGATTTTACCCTGCGTAAAAATGTCCACAAACCATCTGGCGCCAAGCCTGGCATGGTCATCTACACCGACCAGCAAACCTTCTATTCCACACCAGACGAAACCCTTGTTAACGATATGCTCACCCACATCGAAGCACCAAAGGAGGACTAATGTATATCACCCTCGTTTGCGTTGGCAAAATCAAAGAAAAATATTGGCAGGGTGCCATTGATGAATATGCAAAGCGCCTGACCAAGTACCACCAGTTTAAAATTGTTACCGTAGCTGATGAAAAGGACCCTGCTCAAGAAAGCGAAAAGGCCATCGCTGCCTTAAAAGACAAGGAAGCCGAGCGCATCCTAAAACACATCAAAGACGACGACTTTGTCATCACCCTGGAAATCCTCGGCCGCGAACTCGACACCTTGGCTTTGGCTGATAAGCTCGCAAGCCTAGAAGCCCAGGGCCAAACCCACCTTGTGTTTGTCATTGGTGGCTCCTACGGCCTTAGCGAGATGGTGTGCAAACGTTCCAACTTTGCCCTTTCTTTTTCTAAGCTCACCTTTCCTCACCAGCTTATGCGCGTGATTTTTACAGAACAGCTCTACCGTTGCGCTCGCATCAACAGCGGCCAAAAATACCACAAATAAGGAGAACACTTTTAGATGTTAGATATTGAAATCTGGTCCGACTACACCTGCCCTTACTGCTATATTGGCAAAAAACAACTCTTCCAAGTTCTTGATGAAATGGGTATCACCGACTACAAAATCACCCACCGCGTTTACCTTCTCGACCCAGGTAAGGAAAGTCATCCAGAGCGCACCTTTATTGAAGGCCTCCGTCTTCCAGCCAGCAAGGCCGATGAAGTCATGAAAAAAATGCACTCCATCGAAAGCCTCGCCGAAAAAGTTGGCCTTCATTACGACATGGCAAACATTCCAGACATTGCTACCGAAGACGCCCATCGCCTCACCCTATGGGCCCAAACCAGGGGCAAGCACCTAGCGCTCAACGACCGCATCTACAACGCCTATTTTGAAAAAGCGCAGGACATTTCAAACTTTGAGCTTTTGGCCGATTTGGCAGCTGAATGCGGCCTCGACAGAAACGAAGCCCTCGCCATCTTAAACGACCCATCTGCCTTCCGCGGTGAGCTCTACGAAGATTTCGAAGAAGCCGATGAACGCGACATCGACCTCGTGCCACACTACACCTTCAACGAAAAAATCGACATCATGGGCATCATGACCCTAAAAGCCATTCAAAAACACATCGAAATGGCATTGTAAATACAGCAAAACGCCGTCCATCGTGCACAAGCACAACGGGCGACGTTTTTTGGTATGGTCCATGCCGGATATATTTGAAAAGACCAACGGCCATTTCAGCGTAGGTTATAATACGATGTTAGTTTGCAATAGGGTTTGCATCCTGCATACACATATCAACAACGTATGGATGTAGTTTTTCTTTGTAGTCATCTACCATCATGTACATATGGTCGCGCGCATGAAATTGATTTAACTCAATACGTTCTTCGGTGCCATCACTCTTTTGAATAAGCAAGTCACCGCTGTCAAAACCGATGTCATGAGTTACGTCACCCGTATGTCAAACACACGACAAAAATTTTTAGCTTGCGCTTGAAGGTTTTTCAAGCGCAGCCGGTTCCTGGCGCTCTGCGAAAAACTCGCGGAGCTTTTCAGCATCTTCGGGAAGGAGGAACCCGTAACCCTGTCCTCCAATCCTGCAATAAAAAGCAATCTTCATGGTCAGTACCTCAATCGAAAATGTCTTTGATCTTGTACGCGATTTCAATGCGCTTGTCGGGGTACACAAGAACCCTATCAATGAGAAGTTCAGTCAGCTCGGTAGTCAGTCCTTCGGAGTTAAAAACCGCTCTTGCGGCCTCCTGCCGGTTGTCGTGCCGTGCCTGTTCTTCCTGCTTCTATTTCACCTGTGCCAATACTGCGGCATAGGTATTTTTTGTTTTCAAAAGCAACTCATCACACGCCGCCTTTTCTGCCTTGTAGGTATCAAGGTCGATTTCTCCCATGAGATACCGTTCATACAGTAACCGCTTGCCATCCTGAAGGGCTTCGATCCGCTGCTCATATTCAGACCGTTCCGGGGTGGCGGCATCCAGACGGACAGTTCCATCGAGATTGAGTGTTGCGGCAGTTTCCATCTGCTTTTTCAGCGTGATGAATACTGCCTGTTCCAGTTCCGCCGCATTGATCTTCCTTTAAAGCTCTGCGTCTATGCGTCTGGCTCTTTTGAATTGAATTTTGACGGTGTCCTTATTTCAGCAGTTTTTCGTAGGTGAAGTTCCCGGCAGCCCTCTTTGGACAGTGAAGTAATGCTCTGGCCAAAGAAAGCCTTTGGCGCATACCGGTAGAATAAGTAGCCAGCTTGCGATCCATCACATCTGCCAGTTCCAGCCGATGTAAGAGCAGTTTTGCCCTATCTGCACATTCTGAACGGCTCATGCCAAAAAGAGTGCCGTAAAATTGCAGATTTTCCAAAGCCGTCATGTGATCGTACATTTGGGCATGTTCTGTTACTACGCCGACCTTTTAATGCAGCTGCTCCGGGTTTTGGACAGGATCGATTCCAAGCACCTGACATTTACCGCCCGATGGGGTCAGCATACCGCAAAGCAGTTTCACGGTCGTGGTTTTTCCCGCCCCGTTTGGTCCTAAGAATCCGAAGATTTCTCCCTGATTCAACGAGAATCTGATTCCATCAACCGCAACGGTTCCTCCAGAAAAGGTTTTTGATAATGCTTCTACTGTAATTACTTTCATCTCATATTTTCCTCTATACGGTCGTCTGCTGTGTTCAGTTCGAGGTTCATCAGGTCAAAATCAATATATTCTCCATTGATCTTGAAAAAATGGGGAAACGTACACAGCTTCCGAAAGCCATACTTTTCATAAAGTCTGATGGCGCGTGCGTTGCTGCTGCGCACCTCCAGATTTAACTGCTCAAAGCCGTTTTCCTTGGCGAAGGCAAGAATTGCTTCCGTCAGCGCAGACGCCACGCCGCAGCCAGCAGCGAAGAACCGGAGGTTCCGATGGTCACATTCCGGTCAATCTCATCCAGAATGGGCAGCGTCAACACCGGCGGCACATCCGCCAGGGCATCGGCTGCATCGGAGGTGGAGCAGGTCACGCCGTCCGCAGAAATGGTTACATACAGCTTTTCCTGCGTCACATCGTAGAGGAAGGCACCTTCGCCCAGCAGCGTATCGTCAGCGTCATGCGCACTGACGGTAAAAAGAACGGAGCAATTGTCCTTTTTGGATAGCTGTACAATATCATCCCCGGTGAAAAGCCATTCACCGGCCTTCAACAGTGAGCCGTCCGCATTCTCACATACCTTTGTGAAGCTGCCGCCATGCAGGGCGATAGAGCTGGCGTCATCGCGTTCCAGCTTGACATACACGCCAAAGCCGTCGGATCCGTCGGACGCGTCCACCTCTGAAGGGGAGCTATTAGGAGCTTCCGACATTTTGCTGCATCCCGTCACAAAAACGGCGATCAGCAATACTGCTGTGGTCAGCAACATCGTAATTGTTTTCTTGTAATGTTTCATAGTTTCTTCTATAAGTTCATTGCCTGGAAAAAGACTGTTGATAGACAGGCAGTACCCGCTTCCAGAATACCAGCCCATTGACAAGGAGCAGTACACCGAAAAGGCATCTTGCCGTCCATTCCGGGCAAAGGAGGGCGATGCCGTTCATATCCCCGCCGCCGAAAAAGCCGCACAGGACACTTAGGTACAGCGGATCAAGCAGCAGGAAAGCAATCGTTATGTAGTAGACCACAGCGCGAAGTAACTTGCTCTTTGCTTTACAGATCTGCTTTGCAAATACCGTCAACAGGTATCCCGCACAAAAGGTTGCCAAAGCACCCACAAGGCAAAAGATTCCAAGCTGCATATTTGTCATGTGCTCGGCATATATGTCGATTTGAACGCCAAGCCCCATAAAGTTGATTTGCCTGAATACACCTGTGATCAAGGCGTAGAGCAAGTGCGCCCCCTCGTGAACGAGGTAGTAGGCGGCAAGGGCTGCCAGAATACCGATGTATTGTCGTGTTCGTTTTGACATGATTTGTCTTGACATGATTTGTCTTGACATGATTTGTCCTCCTGAAAGGTCTTTATTTTCCGCCTCAATACCGGGACACATGGCGGCAATACTCCTGATACGGCGCTCCAAAGGTGTTCACAAGGTATCGCTCCTCCTGCAATATCTGTAAGTGAAGCATGACGATGGCAAAGGCAGAAACGCTGAACGTCAGCAGATTTCCGTACAGCAGCAGGATACCGACATACATGAGGTCAAAGCCGAGGAACGCCGGGTTGCGGCTGAAACGGTAAATGCCGGTCGTGACAAGCTCCGTTTTATCCTTGTCGGGAATACCCGCCCGCCAGCTATCCTTCATGCACAGAACGGATAGCTGGAAGATGGTATCGCCCAGCATCCCGACACAGAAGCCGGTAAGTCTCACGCCCGCAGGAAGATGGCTCCAGCCGAAAGCGATGGGGAGAAGCTGTGCGATGGGCGCACCCAGCGTCGCAAGGCTCATCAGCACCTCGACCGTGTGAATGTTTTTTCCTTTCTGCGCCCAATCTGCCGGGTCTGGATGCCGCGTTGCTTTTGCGCCAGTACCTTGGCAAAATAAATGCCGCAGAAAACCACCAGTACAAGAAGCGCCAGTACCGCATAGAGAAGCCTACTCTCCCAAGGAATTTTCATGTTTTCTCCGTCCTTTCCGGTGTATGCGCCGTCCGTCATCAGATAGGAATAGCCGCCTTCCCCTTTTCCAAGGAGCTTGATTACGGTGTATTCCGCATTGTTTACCGTCATTGTGTCAGGCATTATCCTGTTTCAACTGCTTCAGGTTTTCCAAAACAAACGGGCTGTTTACGGCGATTTGCCCTAGCGTCGGACATCCATCCATCTGTCCGCAGTCTGCGCAGGTATCCAGCCCCTTTTCCCGGACGCAGTTATGTACGGGGCAGAGCTTGTCGCAGAAGGGCGTTTTTGCGCCCTCTATGCGGTAGCCGGTGCAGTCTATCATTTCCGGTGTGATCGTTACCCCGTTAAGATTTGTCCACAGGGCGGCAGTTTTTTCACGCAGGGCGTTGTCGTTTGTAATCGTTGCGATTCTGGCGTCGCAGGTTTCACAGTCCAGTCCGCAGCAGCCGATCAGTTGGTTTTTGTTTTTCATAGTTTTCCTCCATAAATTAAAAATTATCTTTCCAATGCTTTTTTCAAGTCAATGACAAATTGTAACTGTTGCTTTTTTAAATATGATTTTACAAAGGGCTTCATTATCAGATTTTTGGGTATTACCATTTCTGTAAAATCAATTTGTGTCTTATTACCTAAAGCAGTGAATACGCCAATTCAATGTCCTCTCATATTACTATCGAACAAATGAAACAGGCGCAAGGTGTAACTGAGCAGTTAAAAGCTGAAAATGCTTTTGAATGGATTGGAAGAATGAATAACATTCGATCTTGTGCTGTGGAGATTGTGAACACGGAAATCATTTACGCATAAGGCAAAGCGGCAGGGAGCAATCTCTGCCGCTTTGCCTTTAGGAAAACAGGAAAGTTATAAATATTTCACTTATCCTGTTGACATTCATAAGTCGAGGTGATATATTTATAACATCACAAGTGCGAAATATATAACACGAGAGGAACCTAATATGAATAAAAAAGTATCTTTAAAAGAAATTGTCGGAACTAAAATTGTTTATGCCATCATTCTTACATCCTACTATTGGATGTGGGCAAGAACCGATTGGGAAGACTGGTATTTAACAGCACAGTATGTACTTGGCTGTGTTCTCATTGCTTTTTTCTTGTTTCAGTATGTGAGAATTAAGAATTACAAAAAAGAAGGCGTTGACGAAATGGCAGAACAAAACTTGAAACGATGTGACTCAATTTGCTTAAAATTATTTGTTGGTGTAATGGTTGTAGTTGCTTTTGGTGCTGCCATTCTCGGTCAAGCAAATGCCGTCAGTACAGGATTTATTGGGTGGACGATTGTTTTGTCAATTTTGGTTTTATCTATTATTCGAACAGTGATATTTGTGGTTATGGATAGCAAGGGGGTGTAATATGGCTCTCATTACAAAAATCAAAGAATACCGAGAGAAGGCAGGATATAAGCAAAGTGAACTCGCTGAGATGGTTGGTGCAAGGAGAGAAACTATTGTTCACCTTGAAAATGGCAGATATAATCCTTCTTTAAAGTTAGCTATGGATATAGCGAAAATATTCAATGTGGCTGTCGAAGAATTGTTTGAATTTGTAGATAGCGAAAAGTAAAGAGTTTTTTATAAAGAAGCAGTAAATGCTGTCCTAAAACTATGTACTCCGCCGTGTATGGGTAAAGCCATAGCGGCGGTTTTTCTTTGCCGAAGTTACCTGTCTCTGTCAAAGGATTTCTTTTTGTGAGACTGCTGTTTGCCCTGTTCCTGAAGCTGTCGGGATAAACTTAAATTTGTCATCCCTAAAACAAATGGCTCGATATATTCTCTTATAAACTGAACCCTATCAAATACCAAAGGTTTGAATGTTGCCGTAACGGATATAACGATATCTTTTTCGGTATTAACATATATTACATTTCCGCTATCGCCGATTGCAGAATATATTTTCTTTTCACTATCTATAATCCACCACAAAAATCCATATTGCATAAATCCAAATTTTTCATCAGTAATTAAATATGGTGTTGTTATCTTTTCAATCCATTCAGAAGATACAATTCTTTTGTTATCATACATTCCTTTATCAAGGCACATTTGTCCTATTTTCGCCATATCTTTTGCTGATAAACACAAGCCAAAACCCGAAGTAACTGTTCCTTTGTTATCACAAAACCAACCGTTTTCTTTAGGTTCTTTTGAAGTTACAAAGCCAATATGTTCCTCTTTGTTTTTTACTGTGTAAAGATGTCTGTTCTTTATTCCAAGGGGCTTAAATAAATATTTATTGGCAAATTCCAATGTTGGCATATTGCTTACTTTGGTTATTATTGTACTCAATATATGTATACCGAGTGTTGAATACTTAAACTCACCTATAATATCGCTTTTACCGCCGAGCAAATCAAGAACTGCCTTTGTCCAATCCTCACTCATACATACTTTTGTCCAAGGCTCCGACTTGAATTTATACGGTGCGGTTATCGTAAGCAAATGATATAAAGTAATATCGTGTATGGTCTTTTCTCCTCTTTTAATCACATAGTCAGGGAAAAAGTCCAATGCTTTTTGATGAATACTTTTAATCATACCTTTGTCAATAGCAATTCCTATAAGTATGGCTATAATGCTTTTTGTTACCGAAGCAATATGAACATTATCATCTTGTTTGAAATCATTCCAAGTATCACTATAAATAATGTTGCTATCTTTGAGTGTAACCACTTGGCAGATATTAGGCTGTTGCTCTCCTATAACACGATGTAATTCTTCTTTATTCATTTAATTACACCTCACTTTCAAATTCCGATTTATCTATTTCTAAGCAGTCGCTTATTTTGCTACATTCAGGCTTGATACCACAAAGTCAAGCGGGATGCCCATTCTGTCCGCTGTTTCCTCCGGGATACACTGAGAGAACCGTTCAATGCGCTTGGTCAGAAAAAGAAAGGTGCAATCTGACCGCTCCTTTATCATTTTCCAGCACTCGCTACGCCAAGCATCGGCTTTCTCGATGAGAAAGTCTGTCGAAAAGCCGAGATATACAAGTCCGGGCTTCATTTTATAGCCGCCCTTTTTTACATCCGCGCCACGGATTCCACATTGGCATAGTGTCACGCTCCCATAGGAATTATTTTTTCCTGACGGCAAGGCAGTAATTGACATGCTCAAAGGCTTTCATATCTGCCCCAGCCTTGTCGATGATGTCCCTTTGAATATCATCCGGTGTCAGCAGTTCATAAATCAGAAACCCATGTTTCTCCAGCAGCGTTTCAAGCTCCGAATAGGAAAACGCCGATTGCATCGGTTCACCGCCTGCTTTTGCCATCATAATGGTGTTCTGCACACGCTTTTCGGGTGCAGCAAAGAAGTCCTCGTCCGGATAATCAAACACAAGGGTGCTGCCGTCCGCGCAAAGCTCAGAGAGCGAGGAGAGCATCGCATCGATGGCTTCTGTCGAAAGGTAGTAGGTCACACCGAGCCATGAGAAAAAGGACTTTACAGACGGATCAAAGCCAGCGGCGATTAGCCGTTCCGTCAAGCTGTCCTTCGTGAAATCAACGGGGACAAAGGCGAGATTATCGGGAACTGTCCAACCAGCGCGGGTGATCCGTTCCAGCTTGTCCGCCTGCGTCAGAGGATGATCGACCTCGAATACCCGGTACTTCGATAAAAACTCCGTTTCCCGGAAAGCGAAGGTATCCATACCTGCGCCGAGGATAACATATTGCTTTGTGCCGGTCAGGACGGCAGTTTTCAAAGCCTTCTCCGTGTAGGTCGCACGGCAGAGCGGCGACGGCGCGATGTGCGTATTTATGAGCTTGCGCAGTAGCTCCTTCGGTGTCTGTTCAGCAGGGTCGATCTCCGGTTCAAAGAACTGCGTTCCGCCGAGGATATAGCCCTGAACAGCAGTATATTCTTCCTCCGTCATCAGGTTTTTGGCAAGATGATCGGCGAAAACCGGATGTTCTTCGTTTTCTGCGTGAAATGCCCGTCCGAACGAACTCATCAGGGCGGTAATACTGGCTTGGTTATTCATTCTTACAACCTTCTTTCCATTGTTTTTGGGAGAGCATCCGTGTCAGGATCAGCGTATAGGCGACCGTAATGACAATCAGAGCGGCGAGATGAAGCAGGTGCATTTCCGTGGTAAGGTTCGCCTCATTCGCAAAAGTGCCGAGTGTGTTGATGGCGGAATGGACGATGATGCAGGGAAGCAGGCTGCCGCCGCGATAAAAAATCGTGACCAGCAGGAAGCCGACTGCGACCGCAAAAACGATCTGGCACAGGTTACCCATAAGGTTCATACCGCTGCCATTGAACAGGTTGATGATATGCCCGACACCGAAAGTTACGCTTGAAATAACAATAGCAGACTTGATATTGTCCTTTGCAACGGCCTTAAACAGCAGACCCCGGAAAATCACTTCCTCCAAGAAACCAACGCAAAGCATACATACGATGCGGCAGACTGTTGCCGCAGGCGAGTAATTGAGAGCGACACCGTTCCAGAGATTTCCTGATGCCAAAATCACAAGCGGCACATAGTAAAGGAACCGACTGGCAGGAACGGGCGATTTACAAAGCCCATACCGCTTCTGCAAGTCGTTCTTTCGGATAAAGACGAAAAGCACGACCGTCTGTAAAACGCAGAAAGCAGCGCTTGCCGCGTATGCGACCCCGATGGCCTTGTTCAGCGGATTCGCCAGCGATTGCAGAACACAGTAAACCACGATCCATACAATCGCAAAGGTCAGCTCGTTTTTCTCATATAGCTTTTTCATGTCGTTTCCTCCCGTGCAGATGCTTCAAGCGCAGAGCAGTCAGTTTCTCTGCGCTTTCTTTCCATCTATCTGCTGAATATAAACTGTTCCTTTGGCGCGATGTGCTTTCACATAGATGGAATATGTACCGCTCTCAGGGATATTTACGGTGAACTCACGCACGCCCTTGCCGTTACCGGCATATAGAGAGCTTTCGTCCAGTTCCTTGATCTCCATGTAGATAGAGCCTTTTACGGTTTCAAATTGAATCGCAAGCGTATCGCCTGCGCGGAGTTCCATCGTGAACCGGTCGGTTCCGGTCATGTGGTCAATGTCCAATCGGTAGGAGCCTGCCTCTGCTGTGCGGCTGCCAACAAAGCAGTCTCGACCACAAGCGGTCAGAACAACCGCAAGTCCCCAAATGCAAAGGGTGAAAAGTGTGATGGTCAATGATTTTTGTTTCATTTGTTTAACTATCGGAATATGTGGTTTCCAAAATACCATTTTCATTGAGTTTCTTCATTTGCAGTTCCTCTTTCCTCAATTGATGTGATAAAAAAGCGCAGTACAAACCGGTTATCTCGGTCTGCACTGCGTCTTAGCGTCTGGCTTTTTCAATAGCGTTATATGAAATTGCTGTAGGTCGATCAGCACCTCCTGCTTGCATTTTGGGCAAAAGAGAAGGAAGTTGTGAAGAACGGTATCCTCACGAATCCACACGCGGGTTTTTCCATGACAACATGGGCACAAAAGCCATTGTCCTTGTTTAACCATAACCATCACCTACTCGTTCGTCGGGGCGGAAATGAGCGTGATTCTCCGCGATTTGCTGCTTTCGGAGCTTGCCTGCTTCATGTACTTGACCGTAACCTGATTGATTTCCGAAAGATACTCCGAAAATTCCTCGTCCGTCAGCAGCAGCGTACAATTTGTGAACAGCAGCATATCTTTTTGCGGATTGGCATTGCCGGTGGAAAAGTATTTTGCAAACGAAGCGCAAATACTCAGCAGCGACATCTGTACCGCATTTCCGGTTTCATCTTCCGTTGCCATAGCATCCTTATTGAGCTGATAAACGCTTTCCACTGTACCGCGAATTCGATTTTCATCCACGACCATGAGGATGGAACAATCCGCAAGAATCTTTATGTGCCGATATAAGCTTGCACTAGGAATATCCGGCAGCGCTTTCTTGAGTTCCTTGACTGTGCCGGTTTCATGAAGCAAAAAAAACTGAAAAATTCTCTGTCGGGCAGGGTTCATTACAATCTCTGCCAGTTCCATACGATACCATCACTCCTTAGATTATTATCTAAATATATTATATTCTCATTTTTGATAATGTCAAGAGAGATGTTACTTTTGCGAGATAGCGGGGCAAGAACGCGACAAGCAATGCAGCATTAATTTGGACTCGTGGAACTTTCTTGTTTATCGCATTGTTCGTAGAGCAGATTCCATTTGTGTTTCAACCGTTTACCTTTAAGGAGGCATTGCGCACCACAGCCTCGGAGGATCTGCGAACGGAGGAAAGAAAGCGGCAAGCAATGTAAAGCGGTACCCACTTTACGAAAAAAGCCAATTTCTGCTTTTGCGGAAACCGACAGTTTCGTGCTTGTTGAGGCTCCTCCCCAATCCCCGCAGAACACAAAGTTGTGTTCTGGAACGCAGGACAAGTCCTGCGGCTGCGCGATTTTTCAAATTACTTTATAGCGGTCAGCTTAATGCTGCTCCGCATTTTTCTCTTTCGTCCCATTCGGTTCCTCCCGTGCTTCGTCCAGCTCCAAAATGCGGTCAATGTTTGCTTTGGCAGTCAACAGCTCCTTCATATCCTCACGGTCCTTTCGTATGCCGACTTTTTCTCCGGGTAATTTTTCAAATCAAGTGCAACAGTTAATGTAAGACCGGTTAATTAATCCTATTGGCTTTTTGTATTTCAGACATTTTCTAGGTCGGTTATTTAGCTTTCGTAGATTCTGCTTTAAGTCTTCTGGATTAACCAAAGACAAATCCATGCTTTTCGGATAATATTCCCGAAGCAAACCGTTTGTGTTTTCGTTTGTCCCTTTTTGCCATGCGCAGTACGGATCACAAAAATAGGTTTTACATTTTAATTTTTCTTCTATGACTTCAAAGCCAGCAAACTCCTTCCCTCGGTCAAAGGTAATGGTTTTAACCATATCCGAAGGAAAATCTTTTAATGCATTTATGATTGCGGCTGTAACATCAACCGACGTTTTTGTAGGAACAAGTACTGCAATTGCAAATCTAGTTTTCCGTTCGACCAAAGTAACAAAACAATATTTACTTTTTCGTTTGTGGTCATTGCGGCCGGACTCTACCGTGTCGCCTTCCCAATGCCCTATCTCCAAGCGATTGTAAACGTTTTTATCTCTTTTGCGAATGGTTCTGCCTTTATCGTTAAATTTTCCCCGCTTTTCACCAGGGCGTTTAAACGTACCCTTGCGTCTAAGGAAGCGCATAGATATATTGCGAATCTTTCCAAGATGTATGTATCTGTAAATAGTTGAAACTGATGGGATTCGAATAGTAGCATTAGGTTTTCTGTGGGCAATCTGATCTGGAGACCAATTCTCTAAAATTCTGCCCTGAATATATAATATGCTTTCATCGGTGAAGCTGTTCTTTCTATGGCACTCTTTTCGTCTATCAAGATATTTGGATTCTGCTTTGCTTGGGTTGTAAGTAGAAGTTTCCGCATCTTGCGAAGTCAAGTCCAAATTAGTGTGTAAAATACCTTTAGGTATTAATCGTGCGTGTCATCTGCTCTAGAACTCAAGCCG
>CAKQDL010000016.1 GCA_934229395.1 uncultured Peptococcaceae bacterium
AAACTGCCCAAAGCAGAGCCTTTGGCAGCATAAAAATTTTATATTATTTCACTGTTCTATTGACGGGAAGCACACCACCTCAAGGGGGAAGGCTTCACGAATGCATACACGTCTATGCTGAAAATATACCTTTATCGACAGTCTGAAGCTGCTCCTTTTTGGGGCAGCTTTTTTATAGCATGGCGAGAATCAGCAGATGGGTGGGGTAGAAGATATAGAAGAGGTATTTCCATTGGTGGCCGCGTTGGCCGTTGTAATGGTAGAGGAGCACAAAGGCTAGGGCGGCGGTGGCTTGGGAGAGGGCGAGCATGGCGCCTAGGGTGCATTGGCTGTGGCGCTCGCCCTTTAGGGCGTAGAGGCTGGTGATGAGGAGGATGCCGAAGGTGTCATAGTCTGTGTGAAGGAACTTAGATAGGGCCATCATGACGAGAACGACAGAGAGGCTAAGGATGCCTTGGGCCTTTTTGGGATAGTAGCGGGCGATTTTTTCCAGGAGATAGATGGTCACGGCACCCAAAAGAAGGGTGAGGATGGTGCTTTGGTAGCTTGCGTCAAAGGGGCGGCCAAAAATGGCGAGGTCGAAGGGGATTTCACTCACCACAGCTAGGGCAGCTAGGCGCAAAAGGTAGCGCTCTTGGCTATGGGTGTGCTGCATGGCTTCGACCACAAAGAAGCAAAAGATGGGAAAGGCGAGTCGGCCTATGTAGCGCATAGCGAGGCAAAGGAGGGCGTGCGCGCGCATGCTCCCTGTCATCATAAGGGCCTGATCTAGGTCCCAAATTCCAAGGTAGATGCCCCAATGGGGCATGAGCACAAGGGCGGCCAGGTGGTCGATGAGCATACACGCGAGGGCGAGGTATTTGAGCTGGGCGGCGTTGTAGCTTTTTGTCATAAAGGCCTCCTTTCTTTTGCTCTAGTGTAACAGATGGCGGCAAAAATGGGCAGAAAAAACCGAAGCGCCGGCTTCGGTTTTTGTGTGTAGATAAACCTGAAATGTGTATGCAAATAGAAAGCTTTCTATGAATAGCAAGAGCCTTCCCCACATGGGGGGAAGGTGGCGGCGTAGCCGACGGATGAGAGGTATGAGCGCCAGCGAATGATCGATTTAGCTGTAAAGTGCGGTGAAAACACACCCTCATCCGAATTTTTCACGAAAACCATGTGAAAAATCCACCTTCCCCCTCAAGGGGGAAGGCTTTGCAAATGCATACATGCTTCAATTTTAAATCATACTTTTTCGAAACACTGAAAAAACCGAAGCGCTGGCTTCGGGTTTTTTATATGACGCGTTCGTCGTTGATGATGAGGACAAAGTCGCAGCCGAGCTGTTCGCTGGATTTGCGGCAAAGAATCATGCGCTCTAAAAAAATCTCGAAATAATCCATCACGGAGCTTAAGCTCTTATCGAGGTGCAACCGGCATTCGATGGTGTTGCCCACCACATTCACAACGCTTTGCTTGACGGCGTAGTTGACGCGGTCGTGCTTGTCGAAATTGGCAAAATCCTTGTTGCGCACGCGGCTTTGGCGCACGTCGGTTTTGTCGGCAATGATGAGGGCGGCGGTGACGGCGTCGATGGGATGGGCGTTTGGCTCATCGTGGTTGCCAATGGCGGCAATGATGTTGGCAATGACCTCGTCCTCCATGCCCATGCCTTCCAAAATAGGAATGGCCATGATGGCACCTGTTTGGGCGTGATCGTGGCGGTTGATGACGTTGCCAATGTCGTGCATAAAGCCTGCTATGCGCGCCATTTCTATGTCGTCACGGCTGTAGCCTAGGGCGTTTAGAATTTTGCCGCTCACTGAGGCCACGCGGGTGACGTGGGCAAAGGAATGCTCGCTGTAGCCCATGCTCTTTAAGGTGCGGTCGGCCTTTTCAATATAGGTACGGATTTTTTGGTTGTTTTTTACATCTTCAAATTTTATTTTCACAAAACGCCTCCTTTCTTTTCTGGTGCTTATCATAGCACGGTAGTGTAAAAACGAAAGAACGTGGTTGTTAAATTGCTGTTAAATATGAGGCTTATTTATTTTTTTTGAGGGCGCTCGATTTTGAAGTAGCCCAAGAGGAGGACGGCAAAAAGCATCACCAATGAGACGCCAAAGGTCACATGGAAGCCAAAGAGGGCGGCGGTTGTAGCGTCTCCACCATAGGCTGCACTGGCCATCATATAGATGCTGACAAAGACGGCGGTACCTACAGAGGAGGCGATTTGGCGGAAGGTGTTGGAAAGGGCGTTGGCATGGGGGATGGACTCGCCGGTAAATTCGAGCATCGACCAAGTATTGGCCGGAGTTATGGCAATGTGTGTACCGCCTAGGCGCACGGTGTAGGCGAGAACCAAAAACCACGTTGGCGAATCGACATCGAAGAGGCAAAAGCCCACGGTGCCTAAAATAATCAAGACCCCACCCATGAGAATAATCTTGCGTCCGCCGTATTTGTCGAAGAGGTTGCCAGCCACGGGGTTTAGAATGATGGAAAGCATCGCCGCTGGAAGCATTACAAGGGCGGCGCCAAAGGCGGAGTAGCCGTGGATGTCCTGGAGATAGATGGGCGTGAGGACAGAACCAAAAATCATCGAAGCCATCATGGTCATCGAGATGATGGTGCCGATGGTGAAATTTTGATTTTGGAAAGCCTCAAGGCGCAAAAGCGGCACGGCGAGGCGTTTTTGACGACGCATAAAGACGGTGGTCCCCCACGCTCCTACCACGAGGGCCACAAGGGTGTGGGCCGAGAGCCAACCATAGCTGCCGGCCGCGGAAAAACCGTAAAGGAGGCCGCCAAAACCTACGGTAGAGAGAACAACCGAGGTAAAATCCAAAGGAATGGCCTTGGTTTCGCCGCCGTGGCCCATGGCAAAGAAGGACAGCAGGATATCTAAAAGTACAATGGGTGATAAAAGCAGATAAAAAGATTGCCAGCCCCAGGCGTCAATCACAAAGCCAGCAAGGGATGGGCCAATGGCCGGCGCCACGCCAATAATGAGCCCAAACATACCCATGGCCTTGCCACGGTGCTCTGGCGGCACAATCATCAACAGCGTTCCCGAAAGAAGGGGCATGAGGATGCCAAAACAAAGGGCTTGGAGGACGCGAGCCACAAGAAGCATAAAAAAAGTCTTGGCCAAGCCGGCCATGAGGGTCCCCACAAAGAAGAGGGACATAGAAAAGAGGTAAAGGGTGCGCGTTTTGAAGCGTGCCATCAAATAAGCCGTGCAGGGAATCATAATCCCATTGACGAGCATAAAAATAGTGGTGAGCCATTGGGCCATGGCTGCATCGATGGACAAATCGCGCATGATGCTAGGCAAAGCCGGCGCCAAGGCCGTTTGTGTGAGGCTCGCAATAAAGGCGCCGAGCATCATAAGCCCCACCGTGTTGCGCGCCTGCTTCGAAAGCGTCTGTGACATAAAAACCCCTCCTACTGTTCATTTTGTTTCAATAAACCATTATACCACGAAACGCGCCCAATAAATACGGCGCAGCGTAACGTTTGGATTGTGGCAGATGCAGAGGGACAAATTTTTTGGGTAGCAATGATGGGAAAAGATGATTTTGATATTTGGTATGTTTAACGGACCGCCGAAACCGTGACGACGTTCTTTCTAAAGAACAAAAAAGACAGGAGGGTCAACTCCTGTCTCAGACTGTAGAAAAAGGTATATTTTCAGCATAGGCGTGTATGCATTCGTGAAGCCTTCCCCCTCCCTTCGGGTACTAGCGCAGCAATGGAATTAGTGGGTTTTCTGGAGCAGGGCGGAAGAAAACTCGGATGAGGGTGTGTTTTCACCAAGCCAAACAGCTAAATCGATCATTCGCTTGCGCTCATACCCCTCATCCGTCGGCTACGCCGCCACCTTCCCCCCAAGTGGGGAAGGCTTTTGCTATTCTCCAAGTCTTTCTATTCACATACACGTTTTAGGTTTTTCGACAGTCTGAAAATGATGGTACGGTACGCATCGCGCAATGCGCTCTACTTTACCTGCCTTCAGGATACGCCACGGATTTATTCTTTGCAAGGGCTTGGTGGGCAAAAGAAAAACCCGCGGCTTTTGCCACGGGTTGGTAGATGAGCTTTATACGAGATCAAGGTTGAGGTATTCCGCTGGGTCAACGGTTTTGCCATTGATGCGGGTTTCGAAGTGAAGGTGGGAGCCGGTGACGTTGCCGGTTGCGCCCATGCCTGCAATGGTTTGACCTTGAACGACAGTGTCACCAACGGCTACGTTGTAGCTGCTCAAGTGGGCATAGCGGGTAACGAGGCCACTTGGATGTTGGATATCGATGCAGTTGCCGTAAGTGTCAAACCAGGATGCGCGGATGACGGTGCCGCCTTGTGCTGCGTAGATGGCAGTACCTACTGGGCCAGCAATGTCTACGCCGAGGTGGAAGTCGCCGCCGCTGCCGCCGAATGGGTCTACACGGTAGGCATAACCGGAAGATACGTAGGTTACGGAGGTTGGCCAGAAGAGGGTATCTGCAATAAGGCCATTGCCACCACTTACAACCTTCACAGGCACAACGCTGGAGCCAATGGAGGCGCCGGAGTTGTTGTTTGTATTGTTATTGTTGGTGTTATTTGAGTTGTTGCTGTTGTTGTTTGAATTGTTGTTGCTGTTGTTTGGATTGTTGTTGATATCTGGATAGGTGATTTCCGGCTTGGCTGGTTTTGGGGCGGTGTAGTTGTTCATGCCGCTCCAAAAGCCTGCTGGGTTGTTCCAAATATCGGTGCCAGAGGTTGATCTAACAACGAGCAATCCGTTGGCAACAGCGATGTTTGCGGTACCGATGATGTCTTGGAAGAAGGCAGTTTCTACATAGGTCTTGCCATTAAGGTTGATCATGTCGTAGGTGGTGCCGCCTTTTTGAATTTGAAGGCCTGTGGTGTTGTTCACGATGTAAGCTTCGTAGTCTGCGCCACTTGCGTTGGTAAGGCGAATTTTTTCTTCACCGTTTGGCTTCCATTCAAGATCGAGGGCTTGGTTTTGGAAATCCCCGAAGGTTTCACGAAGGGCCAAGTATGTTTTGGTGTTATCGCTTTCGGCCGGAAGTGTAAGGTTGATGTATTCGATACCCACTTCTTCGGTGCTGCCGTTGTTGCCTGGGTCAGATGGGGCGGCGTTGTTGTCGTTACCAATCTGAGCGGCATTCATAGCTTGCGCTACGGCGGTAAAGTTTGGTGTGGCTTTGTCTACAGAGGCGGTGTCGTCAGCGAGTACTGGGCTAACACTTGTGGCCATAACGGTGGCACAGAGTGTGATGGTGCTGATCCATTTCTTCAAATTCAAATGGGGTCACGTCCTTCCTTTTCGGTTTCTATTTAAAAGGTTGAATACGATTCAATCTCATGCTCTTCTTTGCACATTGTGAAGAGTCTATCAAACTTTTATTATAATACACGAAAAGGGCTCTATTGACCAGTTTTTGCGGCCATCTGTCATAAAACTGTTACTAAAGGCTGGTTTTTGTCGTTTTTTTCTAAAATAAGCACAAACGGCGGTATGAAGCGCTTTTTTGTCCTTGCTAACGAAAATTAACGCGTGCAATAATCGAACAAACGCGCCGTTAAATTTGGAGAAAATGTCAGGATTTTGTGTATTTGTAACTTTTGTTACTACAGTGAACGGTGGACACTAGATACAGGTCATTGTACCTTTTTTGTGGCCTTTCATACCATAATTAGCACGTTTTGCTGTTACTTTTTGGCCCGTGGTGATGCCGTGGCCACCGGTGGTGGCCTTTTTTTGGGTCAGCGGATTTGTGAAGCATCCCCCCCTTGAGGGAAGGCTAAGTGGAATCTTGAAAACTTTCTATAAATAGCAAAAGCCTTCTCCACCTGGGGAGAAGGTGGCGGCGTAGCCGACGGATGAGGGGTATGAGCGGAGCGAATAACCGATTTAGCTGTTTGGCTTGGTGAAAAAAACACCCTCATCCGAGTTTTCTTCCGCCCTGCTCCAGAAAACCCACTAATTCCATTGCTGCGCTAGTACCCGAAGGGTGCCCCTCAAGGGGGAAGGCTTCACGAATGCATACACGCCTATGCTGAAAATATACCTTTATCGACAAAAAGCCCTCTCTCGGAGAGGGCTTAGCTTGTCACTGACCACTAGCTTTGGGCTTTTTTGGCGACTTCTCGGCTGGAGCGGTCGAATTCTTCTTGGGTCATGACGTCGACGATGCGGAACTGGATGTCTTTGACGTCGAGGCCGGTCATGTTTTTGACTTCGCGGCGCACGGCGGTTTTGATTTGTTCAAAGATGTCGGGTGCAGAGGCGCCGTATTCTAGTATGGCTTTGATTTCTATAGAAGCGGCGGCGCCTTCTACGGAGGCTGTGACGCCTTTGGCGCTTTTGCCGCCGAAGCTTGAGGCGAGGCCGCTCATGAGGGAGCCTTTCATATCTAAGATGCCGTCTATTTGACGGGTGACAACGCCGGTGATTTTTTCGATGACACCGTCGTCAATAATGAGGATGTCGTCGTGCGTCATTTCTTGTGAGGTTTGTTCGCTCATTTTTATCGCTCCTTTGAGGGCTTATTTTAGCAATGGGTTGTCGTCGATGTAGCGCTCTATAAAGCGGCGGATGCGCTCTAATAGCCTTGGGTTGCCGTCTTTGTAGCTGCCGTAGAGGTAGCCGGCTAGGAGGCAGAGCACAATCAGGGCTGTTTTCCAAAAGCCTAGCACAAGAATGCCTAGGCCGATAACAAAGCCTAGGAGCATCCACAGCACGGTGTTGAGGTTTTGGCGCATCCAAGAAAGGATGATGTTTTTGATGCCGTGGACGCTGGCGGGCTGGGTGCTTGCCTTGGGCTTTGGGGCTTCGTCGTAAGAATCTATGAGGCTCACTGGCGCCGCCTCTTGCGGACGCTCATAAACGGCTGTGTCTTGGTAGCTATCTATGAGGCTTGCTTGCGCGCTTTCCTTGCTGTCCTCTTGGATATCCCACCATGGTTGATTGGCCATCTTACTCGCCTCCTTTGTTTTTTTCTAGGCGCGTTTCTTTAAAAACAATGTCCACGCGTTCGCAGGGGACGCCGGTGGCGTGCTCTAGGTTTTGGGCCACGGCTTGACGAATGGCGTCGGCTTGGGCCACGGCGGTGCTTGTTGGCACTATGCCTAGGCGGATTTTGACGCGGTAGGCGGTTTGGCCGCCTTTTTTTACGAGGCGCAGGCCTACGTTGTCCTCGACCACGCCGGTGATGTTTTCGGTGGTGAGGTAGACGATGTTTTTCATGGCGCGCTTGCTCATGGTGATGGAGCCACCGTCTTGGTAGCGCACGAGGCGCTTTTGCTTTCTTGGGGCGAGGAGGCCCTTTAGCACGAGAAGCAAAGCGGCCAAGAGGGCTGCGGCCCCTGTTATGAGGAGGGCAAGGCGAATGTTGTCTTGGCTAAAATGGGGCGTGAGCCACGCGGGCAGGGGCCAGGGCGCATAAATCACATAGGCGCTTAGGCCAATGTAAGCGGTCATGAGAAGGCCTACCACAATATAGGCTAATTTGGTGATGAGGCGCATCCTCCTGCCTCCTTTCTTAGTCCTCTAGGAGGGCGTTGTAAATATCGCGCTTGGCGAGCTTGAATTTTTTGGCGGCGTCCTTGGCGGCTTGGTTGGTGCTTTGGCCCTCACGCACAAGGTCGCGGGCGTAGGCGAGGGCTGTGTCTAAGCTGACCTCTTCTTTCTCTGCCGCTGGGCCTAGTATCATAACAAATTCGCCGCGCGGGGCGTTTTCTTCAAAATGGGCGCACACCTCGCTTACGCTCCCGCGCACGACCTCTTCAAACTTTTTGGATATTTCGCGCGCACAGGCCAGCTCGCGCTCGGGCCAACGCTTTTTTAGGGCACCTAGGGTATC
This sequence comes from uncultured Peptococcaceae bacterium, assembly GCA_934229395.1. Taxonomy (GTDB): domain Bacteria; phylum Bacillota; class Peptococcia; order Peptococcales; family Peptococcaceae; genus UMGS1590. Next base: position 7,857 of record CAKQDL010000016.1, read on the forward strand.
CAAGAGGCGGTGCGGCGCTTCGTAGATGATGGCGGTGGCGCTTTGCTTGTCTAGGGCATCTAGGCGGGCATCGAGGTCTTTTTTCTTGCGTGGCAAAAAGCCCTCAAAAATAAAACGGTCGCTTGCAATGCCGCTCAATACGAGGGCTGTGAGGGAGGCGCTAGGACCTGGGAGCACGGTGTACGGCAGGCCGCGCTCGCGCATGACGTTTACCAGCTCAAAGCCGGGGTCCGAGATTACGGGCATACCGGCATCACTCACGAGGGCCACGTTTTTGCCTGCCTCTACTTCGTCGGCAATGGCGTGGGCGCGCTCTAGGGGCGAATGGTCGTGGTAGCTTTTGAGGGGCTTTTGAATCTCAAAATGGCGCAGGAGCTTGAGGCTGTTGCGCGTGTCCTCGCAATAGATGACATCGGCCTCTTCTAGGGTGCGCAGGACGCGCAGGGTGATGTCTTCGAGGTTTCCAATGGGGGTGGCACACAAATAGAGCATACCTGGGCTGTTATTTTCCATGGCTTTCTCCTTCGTACCAGGATTGAATGGTTGGGCGATAATAGCCCATGTCATCATAAATATAAAGGGGCTCCTCTACGACCAAATCTTGGGCGCCGAGGTAGCAGCATTCGACCAAGACGAGCTTGGCTGGCTCGCCGGCGCGGGCGTAAACGCTTTGGATGCGCACGGGCTTGCACTTGTACTTGAGGGCCGTGGTGATGACCTCATCGAGGCGGGCGGCGCGGTGAATCATGGCAATGCGGCCGCGTTCCTTGAGAGCATAGGCGGCAAAACGAAAGACGTCGTCCAAATTGGCGGTGTGCTCGTGGCGAGCGAGGTCGGTTTCGCGGTCGGGATTGGCGGCGCCGTGGCCGACCTTAAAGAAGGGTGGGTTGACGGTGATGAGGTTGTAGCGACGCTGATAGATGGGGTCCTTTTGGCGCAGGTCGTGGAGGGCAAAATGGAGGCGTTCCTCGTCGATGCCGTTGCGCGCCTGGCTTAGAATGGCGTTTTTTATAAGCTGTGGCTGAATGTCGAGGCCGGTGATGGTGGCGCGCTCAAAGCGGGCGGCCAAAATAAAGGCCACAATGCCTGTGCCGGTGCAAAGGTCCAAAATTTCCTTGGCCTCGCCGACAAAATGGGCCAAGAGGACGGCGTCAATGGAAAAGCGCAGGCCGCCCTTGCGTTGGTAAAGGCCCCAGTCGTTGAGGGCTAGGGCGGTCCATTCCAAGTCGTTTGGCTTATTCATCGCCATCACTCATTTCCTCGGCGCGGTTTTTGTTGCGGCCTCGTCCGCCGCGGCTGCCGCGTTTGCGTGGGCGCTTGTCATTTTTTTTTGGATAGGGCTTGCCGTCGCGGTTTTTCTTGTCCTTTGCTGAGTAATCGTTGTTTTGCTTTTTATTTTTCTTGTTTGGCTTGCGCTTGTCGTCGCGAGGGAGATTGGCGCGGCGTTCGCGTGGCTGCTTGTCGTTTTTGGCGGCTTCCTTGGTGTACTCCACCAATGGATTAAAATAATCTTCAACGAAAATTTCGGTGCCGTTTTCTGGCTTTTCGGCCTTTGGCGGACGCTTGGCGCTTTGCTTTGAGTGACGCTTGTCTTGGCGTTCGCGTTTTTCGCGCTTGTCTGGACGCTTACTTTCATGCTTGGCTGGCTTCGGTGTTTCTAGGGTCACCACTTCAATCACGTCGTCGCTTTCGGCCACAACCACGCCTTCGTCTGCCATTGGGCACTTACCTTGGCAGCCCTCGCAGGCTTCGCCTTCGGCCTTGCCTTGCTCGCGGGCTTGGCGGGCGGCTTCCTTGGCGAGGCGGTTGGATTCTACATAGTGTTCGTTTTCGTAATTGAGACAGCACAAAAGACGGCCGCAGCAGCCGCTGATTTTTGTAGGATTGAGGGAAATGCTCTGTTCCTTGGCCATTTTGATGGACACTGGCGAAAAATCTGTAAGAAAACGGTGGCAGCAAAGTGGCTCGCCACAAATGCCAATGCCGCCAATGATGCGGGCTTCGTCGCGCACGCCAATTTGGCGCAATTCGATGCGGGTGTGGAAGGCTTGGGCCAATTCCTTAATGAGCTCGCGGAAGTCCACGCGGTCATCGGCTGTGAAGTTCACGACGATTTTGCCGCGGTCGAAGGTGTATTCCACGTTCACAAGCTTCATTTCGAGGTTGCAATAGGTAATTTTTTCCTTGCAAATGGCGTAAGCGTCCTTTGAAGCCGCAAGGTTTTCCTCATGGATGGCATCGTCCTCTTCGGTGGCCACGCGGATGATGGGCTTTAGGGGCGCCACAATCTCGCTTTCCGGCACCCAATGGCTGGCCAGGGCCACGCGGGCGTATTCAATACCGCGAGCAGTTTCTACAATAACGTGTTGCTTTTCGTCGATGAACATCGACTCGCTGTCGAAATAATATATTTTTCCGGTGCGTCCAAATTGCACACCAATGATTTGAGGCATAAATTTCTCCTTCCTATTGACGCAAATGCGCCGACATCTCTATAAAAAGCGCGCCCATAATAAAGGCCGGCTCTGTATTGGTTTCTAGCCTTTCTAAGGCTTTGGTGGTGTCTTGGGTGGCCGCTAGGAGCGCGCCTACGTCGCGCCCCATGGTGAGGTCATGGCGGAGACGTTTTTCTAGCCAGGCGCGCACCATCACCACAGCTTCTAGGGCCTCCTCGCGTTTGCCCATTAGTGTATCGGCATAGCTCACAAGGTGGCCTGGGTGGGTGCTTGTGAGGCACGCGAGCTTTTCCTCGAGGGCCTCTTGACGCGCGCGTTTTTCCTCCCAAGCCGCTTCGTCCGCAAGTAAGGCGCGGGCACGGGTGAGGGAGCCACGGCTTAGGCGCGCCGCCATCTGTGCGCGCTCGTCGTCCTCGCCCAAAAGGCGCACAAGGACCTTTTCAGAAAGGGGACGAAAATGAATCCGCTGCACCCTAGACAAAATCGTCCGGGGCAGACGCATAGAAGTGGCCAGCAAGAGAAAGACCGTTGGCCCCTGCGGCTCCTCGATGGTTTTAAGGAGGGCGTTGGCCGCCTCTATGCCCATTGTGTCGGCCGCTTCAATCACGACCACCGTGTAGCCGCCTTGGCGCGAGGACACACCGAGGCGGGTGCGGAGCTCGCGAATTTGCTTAATTTTGATGCTTTTTCCATCAGGCGCCACGGTAATGAGGTCGGGATGCATCCCAGCAGCCATCATGTGGCAGCTGTTGCACACACCACACGCCTCGCTTCCGACTGGCTCTTGGCACAAGAGGAGCTCGGCAAAGGCAAGGGCTGTTGTTTTTTTGCCCACGCCCTCGGGCCCTTCAAAAAGATAGGCGTGGCTCACGCGATTTTTTTCAAAGGCGTGGCGCAACCCCTGCACCGCTGGCTCTTGGCCCAAAATTTTTGCAAATCCCATAGCGTCCTCCCTGCATTTTCTTTTTATTATAGTTGTTTTTCGCCACAAATGCTAGTTTTTGACCACAAGGAGGGTGGCGTCTTCGTCCTGACCGCTCGCAAGCCATGCGTCGATGTGGCTTTTGTTGATGCGCTCGCCAGGCAGAAGCAGGGGAATCCCCGGTGGATAGGCCTCCAAAATTTGAGCCGCCACCCGCCCCTTCGCTTTCACCAGAGGCACGCGCTCCTTTTGGGCGTAATAGGCCTCGCTTAGGCTCATCATGGTTTTACCGTGGCGCTTTACGTAGCATGGCTTTGGTATTGGCGTGCGGATGGTGTCAAGGCGCTTGTCGGCCTCCAAAAAGAGGGCCAGCGGCATGGCGCCATCTAAGGGGAGCATCACCAAGGCGCCGCGGCCGTCGGTCATCTCGCACTCAAGGCCCAGCTCGCGGAAAACCTCGCCAATGGCCTCGCCCGAAGCATGTGGGCAGGTAAAATAGAGCTTAAAGGGATCTTGGAACCACCACAGCGTTTCCTCCAAAACAAGATGCTTCATCTTGCCAAGGCCCCACTTGGAGATTTTGAGCTGGTCGATGGCCTTTTCAATGATGGCCCTTCCCTCGCCAAAGAGCCACACGCCGCTGGCCTCCAGGCTCGCCATCAGAAGATAGCTCGGCGAGGTGGTATGGAGGAGGGCCACGGCCTCGGTGAGGGGCGTCACCAGCGCCTCGTCACGAATCAGCATAATCGAGGCCTGGGTGAGGCAAGGCAGGGTTTTGTGGGCGCTTTCAATGACCACATCGCCGCCTAGGCTCAGCGCATCCTGAGTAAGGCCAGGGGTCACACAAAAATGCGCGCTGTGGGCCCCGTCCACAATGGTCGTGATGCCCATTTTTTTGGCCTCTGCAAAAAGCCAGTGGTTTTTGTAGCTAAAGCCGTGGTAGGTTGGGTGCACCACCACCATGAGCTTGCAGTCGGGGTGTTCCTCTGCCGCAGCCTTGAAGGTTTGCAGGTTCACGCCAAGGGGAATCCCTAGGCGTGAGTCAAAATCCACATCCAAATAAATCGGCTCCGATCCACTTAGGACCATGGCCTCAATGATGGAATGATGGGCGTGGCGTGGCACAAATATTTTTTTGCCGCGGCCCAAGGCCAAAATCGCCGCCTTAAGCCCCAAGGACGTGCCGCCCAAGAGGTATTGCACGTGGGCACAGTCGCGTTCCCGCGCCCAGCCCGCCATAGAACTTTTGAGCGCGCCCGTGGGATGGGCCAGGTTATCTAGCCCTTCGATTTCTGTTTTGTCGTAGCGCCATACTTCTTCGCCCCAGGCCTCTCGCAAGGCCTCGGGCACGAGGTGGCCGTTTTTGTGGCCCGGCGTGTGGCCGCTGATGAGGTTTTTCTTGACATTTTTTTCTAGCGCCATCCATAGCTTAGCTTGCATAATAATCTCCTTATAGCTCGCACAAATTGCCAAAATTCCTTGTAGCAAAACAAAACTCATTCTATAATATATCTGATTATACGAAATTTCGGCGCCATGCGCCACTTAGGAGGACAAGTATGAGTCCAATAAAATTAAATCCTACCTTCGAGGCCTTGGCCAACGCCGCCGAGGACATCAGCCGTTTTTCCCCGTGGGAAATGGATTTGGCACCTTTTATGATGTGCCAAGACGAGGATGGCGAAGGCGTTGTGGTCGTTTTTGAAGAAGGGGAAAGCAAGGAGCGCGCGGTGCGTTTTATTTTGGGCGCGAGTGGCATCAAAAGCTTTTGCCTAGAAGGCGAGATGGACCCCGACGAACCAAGTGGCGAGGCCATTGTGGCCGCCTACGAGGGCCATTATTACGAAATCGGCTACAATATGAAGGCCATGACCAGCTTTGAAAAGGCCATGAGCGGCGAACGCAAGGACGCGCTGCGCTTCCATTATCAGCGCCAAGGCGCTAGCCCTGTGACCATCACCGATACCGAGGACTACGACAAACTCACCCATTTGGTCAAGGACCTCCTGCGCCTCTTCTCCCGCCAGCTTTTAAATAGCCACGACACCCACTCTGTCTTTTCCATCAACAGCCAAAGCCAAGGCAACATGCTCACCCTAGCGCGCTACCTCGTCAGCGACGAATGTGCCCGCACCAGCGACTACACCCTCCTTTATAAGGACTTCATCGCCCCCGGCGCGCCCCTCGCCGACGAATTTACCGACGCCCGCGTGGCCCATCTGCGCCCAACAGCCGACGAATACGAGCTCTTTTATCTCTACGTGCCCACACGCTTCGCCGGCAGCAGCGTGCTGAGCCAGGTCGTCTTCCTAGTGAACCTCGAAAGCGGCTTTATAGAGTACAACGACGCCATGCCCCTAGGCCCAAAATGGCAAGAAAAACTCCTGCGCGACATCTACGGCTATTTTCTCGAGGAAAAAAAGCGTCCCCAAACCCTCTATCTCTCAAGCCAGCCCTGCTACCACGCCCTAGCCACCAGCCTCATGCGCGCCAAAATCCACCCCGTCTACCTGCAAGAAAGCTTCGTCGCCGAAGAAATCCTCGACACCTACCTAGAAGCCATGCACCTAGACCGCTACGATTTACTCAAAGACACCCTCGTCCGCCGCTAAAAAAAGCCTCCTCGGCGTGAGGGGGCTTTTTTAACGCATTTATAGCTTCTATAAGAGACGCCTTATCTCTAGGCCTTGACGCGACGTTTTATTTGCTCTATAATTCTAACAATTCAAACTTACATAAGAGGCGGACAAACGTCCACCGGCTGTGTTGTTTGATGAAGAAAGAGTGAAGCATCCCTCAATGCTCTAGTAGCATTCCTCCCCTACTCTCTGATGAATTTCCCTCTTTTTCTATAAGTGCATGGCGAGAGAAACACTTCTTGTTCTCTTTACGAGAGCATCTACCTCAAGGTGCTCTCCCTCTCGCCAAATGCCACCGACCTGTGTACCTGCATGCATGGGTCTTTTTTTATGCGCAAAATAGCCTCCCGAAGGAGGCGTTGGGCGCAAACAAGCGAGAAAACTGTTGGAGAATATACCAAGCCTTCCCCATAAGGGGGGAAGGTGGCAGGCGTAGCCTGACGGATGAGGGGTATGAGCGGAGCGCGAATAATCGAATGAGCAGTAAGACATGGCGAAAATCCACCTTATCCTTCTACGGCACCGTTTTTAATGCGGAAGACGGGGTCGAAGCCGAAACCTTTGAAGCTAAAATCGAGGCCTGTGCCGGTGATGAAGGTTTGGATTTCTTTTTTTGTCACAATTTCCATCACCTTTTGCTGGCGGGTGTAGTCGAGCTCGCTCATCACATCGTCCAAAAGGAGTAAGGGGCGCTGGCCCAGGACGTGGCCATAGATATCAATGGCAGCCATCTTCATGGCCAAAACGGCGGTGCGCTGCTGGCCTTGGCTGCCATAGGTGCGCAAATCGTTGCCATTTAAGTAAAAAACAAGGTCGTCGCGGTGAGGGCCCAAGAGGTTTTGGGCGCGGGCGATTTCCTCGCCTTCCTTTTCGCTCAAAAGCTCTAAAAACCGCGTTTTCATCGCTTCGTCTCCCATTTGGAGCACATTGCCTAGGCTCGATTGGTAGGTCACATCAAAGTGTCCCCCGCCTGGGGCAATGTAGGCGTGGACGCGTCTGGCTTGGGGCACCAAGAGGGCCAAGAGACTCAAGCGGCGGCGAATCATGGCCACGCCAAAATTCACCAGCTGCAAATTCCACACCACAAGGTTGGTTTTATCGGCCCGTTTGGCGCGCACCTCGCGCAAGAGCTCGCTGCGCTGGCTCAGTACGCGCTCGTAGCTTAAACGAAGCTTTTCGTAATCGAGGTACAAATCGGCTAGCTCGCGATCTATAAAGCGGCGGCGTTCGCCTGGTGCGCCCTTTACAACGGTCAAATCGTCGGGCGTAAACAAAATGGCCGCTGGCCGCGCTGGCAACTTGGCCATGGAGCCGTAGCTCACGCCATTGAGGCGGATGCGTTTTTTGTGCACGTTGTCGTAATAGAGCTCAATGTGCTGGCGGCGGCTTGAGGCATCGAGGGAAAAAAAGCCCTCAAGGCGAAAATAAGCTTTTTCCCACTGCATGAGCTCGCGGTCGCGGTTGGCGCGAAAATTTTTGCCATAGCATAGGTAATAAATGGCCTCGAGCAAATTCGTCTTGCCCTGGCCATTGGGGCCTAGAAAAATATTGAGGGTTGGGTGAAAGCTCAGGCTCTGCTTTTCGTAGTTGCGCCATTGGGTAAGGGCACATTCATGGAGAATCATCTTACTGTCTCAATGGCAAGAGGAGATAGAGATAGCGATCGTCGTTTTTCGGTCTAAAAATGCATGGGCCGAGGTCACCGCTCATTTCTACATCCAAATCGTCATAATGAATTTTGGTGAGGGCATCGGTGAGGAAGTTGGCGTTGAAAAGAATATTCACATCGTCGCCTTCCATAAAAATAGGGAGCTTTTCGTCAACGTGGCCACGCTCAGAGGCGGTTTTGATGGTCAAAAGGCCGCTTTCTAGGTGCAATCTCACCACGGTGGTGCCTTGGTTGTCGCGGCCAAAAAGGGTGGCACGTTCAATAGAGGATTTGAGCTCGCCGCGCTTGATGGCAAAATGGGTGGAGTGGCTCTTTGGAATGGCTGCCTTGTATGGAGGGAATTCACCCTTCAAAAGCTGGGAGGTGATTTGCACATCGCCGCTTTCAAAAAGGATTTGGTTTTTGGTTATAGAGAGGTGGATGATGCTGTCCTCTTCAAAAACGCCAATCACTTCGTTTAAGGCGCGCACTGGAATCACAACCTTCACCTCGCCGCCGGCTTCATTGATGATTTTGTCGTGCATCAGTGCCAAACGGAAGGAGTCTGTGCCGACCACGGTTAAATCGGAGCCATTGACCTCAAAAAGAAGACCGGTAAAAATTGGGCGCAAATCTTCCTTGCGCACGGCAAAGGAGGTTTGGCGCACCAAGTCAGATAGGGTGGCATGAGAAATAGAGAGCACGTGCTCAATATCCATGCTGCTTTGCTTTGGGAACTCATAGCCTGGCCAACCAATCATTTCCATGTGGTTGTCTAGGTAGCTTAGGGTCAAACGGTCTTGACCATTATAAGAAAGGTTGTCGAAAAGAATCTCGGTATCTGGCAGGCGCATCACAAAGTCGCGGAAGGCTTTGCCGCTAACGACGGTGTCGCCTTCTTCGATAACATCCACCGGGACGGTGCATTCGATACGCAAACCTGCGTTCTCGATGGTGTCGGTAGCGACCATGGTGAGGCGTCCGTTCTTTGCGGACAGGTAAATGCCGCTCAAAATTGGCTGTACGCTCTTAGAGGACAGGGCACGTTGAACGGTGTTGAGGCCGGTGACGAGATTTTCTTTGATGGCTTTGAATTTCATGCTGCGCTCCTCTTCTTCTATAATTACAAGTTAGTAGTATTAGTAGTAGGGCCTGTGGATTCGTTGAAAAATGGCTCAAAACCAGCTCTATCAAGGCTTTAGGCCTTGTGAAAACGGTGTGTATAAGCTTTTTGACTTTTCCACACTATCCACAAGGATTTTCGTTTTCCCCACCAATCCACCTGTGGAAAGGCATTTTTTGGATAAGACTGTGTAAAATTGATGAATAATTATGCAGAATTGCGAATAATGCCTTTATAATGGGTTTTTTGTAAAGTTTAGGCAAAAAATAACAAACTTGAGTGTCGATTAGGATTTATACAATTGTTTTTGGGAAAACATTGGCGCTTATCCCCAGTTTTCCTCATGGTGTGGAAAACTCTGTGGATAAATATGGCGGATTTTTGGGGATTTTGCGCGTTTTCCACAAGGTTTGGGGGTTTCGGCTCGGGATTTTTACCCTAAGGGGGAAAACTTAGGTTTTGATAAAAATAGACCTTAAAGTTTTCCACGCCCCTCATGCGGTGCATATTATTGACGCTTATGCATTACTCCTCTAAGAGACGTTTGATTTGGCCAACATCGCCCTGCAGGAGTGGATCTTTTCTGAGGCCCTCTTCTATTTTGTCGATGGCGTTGGAAACGGTGCTGTGGTCCTTGCGGAAGAGCTTGCCAATGGCTGGCAGGCTCATTTGTAGGGCTTGGCGGCAGAAGTACATGGATACCTGGCGCGGCACCAAAACCTCTTTTTTGCGGCTGGTGCCCATCATCTTGTCGCGGCTGAGGCCGTAGTGCTCACACACCTTGGTGATGATGATGTCTTCGGTGAGGTGGCGTTCGTGGGCGACCTTGTTTTTGATGGTGCGCTCTGCAAGCTCTAGGGTAATCGGCTGGTTGGAAATGCGAGCGGTAGAAATCAGGGTTTGCAGCGCCCCTTCTAGGGTGCGGATGTTGACATCGACATTATCGACAATGTATTCAATGATGCGGTTATCGACAACGGCGTTTTCCATTTCGGCCTTTTTTTGCAAAATGGCGATGCGCGTTTCGAGGTTTGGCACCTGAATATCGCTCAAGACCCCACCTTCAAAGCGGGTCACGAGGCGTTCCTCGAGGTCTGGGATGTCGCGCGGGAGTTTATCGGAGGTGATGATGATTTGGCGGTTGTTGTTTCTGAGCTGCTCGAAGGTATGGAAGAACTCTTCCTGGGTCCCTTCTTTACCAGTGAGAAATTGGATATCGTCAATCAGAAGAATGTCTACATTGCGGTATTTGTTGCGGAAGGCCGCATTTTGGTTGGTCGAAATCGAGGCGATGTACTCGTTCATAAAGTTTTCGCAGGTGGTGAACTTGATTTTGACCTCGGGCTGGGCCTGGAGGATTTGGTAGGCAATGGCGTTGATGAGGTGGGTTTTGCCAAGGCCGGAGTTGCCATAAATAAAGAGGGGGTTGATGGACTTGGTGCAATCCAGATCACGGGACATATCATCGGCAATGGCCTTGCAAAAGGCGCGACAATGCTCGTTGTTTTTACCAATAACGAAGGTTTCAAAGGTGTAGTTGGGTTGAAGCTTGGTGCCGTCTAGCACCTCTAGGCGCGGTGCTGGGCCCTTTGACTCTGTGAGGTTGTCAAAAAGGCTGGCCTCTGCCACGGGTTCGCGCTGCATCTTTTCTAAGCGCGCGCGAAAAAGAGCGGCATCGTCGCCACCCAAAAAATGAATGTCGATGTCGGCTTCGCCGGTAGCCAGGCGCACCCACTTGATGAGGGGATCGCCAAAGCCCTGCTGGGTGAGGCCCATAAGCATTGTTTCGTTGCTGACCTCGACCACATACTGGCGATTGACAAAGTCGATTGGCATGAGGTCGCGGTACCAGGCGTCAAAAACGAAAGGCGAGACCTCGTCTTGCATTTTCATGATGGCTGTTTGCCAAGCCTGCATATAGGATTGTTCCATGATAGTCCTCCAAAAATATAGTCACACATTTTCCACAGCATTTTTCCAAAGGCGGGTGGAAAATGTGGATAATTATTTCGCTTGTTTCACTATAATAGCACACAAAAACGGTTTTGACACCCTCTATAAACGGCGGTCTGTGGACAGTCTAGGGACTTTTCCACAGGGTTTTCAACAAGTTAGGAAAAGTGATGGTGGGCTGTTTTATTTGTGGAAAAGGGAAAAATTGGGTAAAGCGGAAAAAGTTTTCCACATATCCAAAGGCAAATGCGTTGATTTTTCCACACAAAAAAATTTTTTCCAAAGGGTCAAAATGGGCCCTTTTTCACTTTCCACAGATTTTTCCTACTCAGGTTTTTGAGACCCCGTTCTACCAAGGCGCGAGCCCCTTCTCCACTTTTCCACAGAAAAAGTGTGGAAAACTCCCCTACCCTGTGGATAACCTGTGGAAAGTGTGGGGATTATTGGGGAGTGGGCAGTGGCTGGTGGGCGAAAACAGGAAGAAAACTGCTTAAAAGTGACGTTTACCCCCTCAGCCCTCTGACAAAATCACGTCAGAGGACAGCTCCCTAAGGGGCGCGCCTATACTTTTCGGCTGTTGGCTAAAATTTTTTTCTCGCGGCTGTGTGCAGGCTATATCTTGGGGGATCGTTGTGGCTGGCGCGTATATAGGGGGAGGCGCTGTGGTATTTAGTGGCGAGTATTTTGGCTGCGCTAGATATGGTGGGTGCGCGTTCGCTACCTATATAATAGAAGGAAGTTTGAAATTTTGGCGAAAAATGGCCGCAGCTTGGGAAAAACCCCTCAAAGTATCTTGACGAATCGACGCATACATTGTATAATCATGAATGCATGTAAAATAGGTCAGGAGGTGTGAATATGAAACGTACATATCAGCCAAAGAATAAAAAGCATAAACGCGTTCACGGCTTCCGTAGAAGAATGCTTTCCAAAACCGGTCGCAATGTTTTGAAAAGAAGAAGAGCAAAGGGAAGAAAAGTGCTTAGCGCATAAGTCGTATGCACTTGTGATTAGATAGAAAGGCCTTGGTAAAACGGGCCTTTTTTATCTTTATTCTCAAAAAAAAGGGGTGACAAACGTGCTTGCCTCAGAAAAACGCATTCGAAAAAGAGAAGATTTCTCTCACGTTTATAGATACAAACACTCAAAGGCGAATCCTTATCTTGTGATGTACATTAGAAAAAAACAGGATACGGCGCGCTTTGGCTTCTCTATTTCAAAAAAGGTGGGCAAGGCCCATGTGCGCAATCTCTACAAAAGACGGATGTCTGAAATTGTGCGCCTTCATTGGGATGGTTTTTCGCCCTATGATGTGGTCGTTGTTGCCCGCAAACCCATTACCAGCTTAAATTATCACCAGTTAGAAGAACAATTTCTCGATCTTGCAGAAAGAAGCGGTATTTATGAGCCAAAAAGCTAAAAATGCACTCATTGCACTCGTTCGCTTTTACCAAGTTTATATTTCACCGCTCAAAGGGCCAAGTTGCCGCTTTGTGCCGACGTGCTCGGCTTATGCAATCGAAGCCATTACAAAATATGGAGCGCTCAAGGGTTCAGCTTTGGCCCTTTGGCGCATTTTGCGCTGCAATCCGTTTTGTAAGGGCGGTTATGATCCCGTACCTTGATGCTACTCTCACCCAGATACAGGAGGTGAATACCTTCTTGCTCAGCAGGAAGGTGACAACACTTGAATATGTTTGTAGACGTTATGGGCCAGTTTATCCACGCCCTCTATTTACTCACCGAAACCATCGGCTTTCCTAGCTACGCACTCGCTATTATCCTCATCGGTATTATTGTGCGTGTGTGCCTCTTGCCGCTGACCATCATGCAAACCAAGTCTATGATTGGGATGCAAGAAGTTCAGCCGGAAATGCTCGAGCTCCAAAAGAAGTACGCCACCAACCGCGAAAAGCTCAGCGAAGAAATGGCACGCCTTTACCAAGAATACAACGTCAAGCCAATGGCTGGCTGCTTGCCACTTTTGGTGCAGATGCCAATCATTTACGTTCTATTTTATACCATCAGAGAATACGACTTTAACGAAAACGCTGCTTTCTTTTGGATTGACAGCTTAAACAACGTGGATCCAATGCACATTTTGCCATTCGTGCTCGGTGCTGCCATGTTCTTCCAACAAAAGCTTGCTATGGCTGGCACCACCATGGATAGCAACAATCCTGCCAACCAAACCATGAAGATGATGCTCTACGTTATGCCTATCATGATGATTTTCATGGGCTGGCAGTTCCCAAGTGGTCTTTGCCTTTACTGGATTACCACGTCTGTATTTATGGTCTTCCAACAAATGCTTATGAACCACATTCGCAAAAAAGAGCTCGCTAAGCGCGCCGAAGAACGTGCCGCTCGCCAAGCTGAACGCGAAAAGGAACGCATTGAAGAGCAAAAGAAGGGTCAAAACAAGTCCAAAAAGAAAACCAAGCAACAGCTCAAAAACGAGCACAAGCAAAAGAAGCGTGAAGCCGCTTACAATGCCCCATCCAAGGAAGGCAGCGATGCCACCTATCACGCACCCAAAAAGTAAATGCATCATAGGGGGAGATATTGATGGTTGAAAAAATGAAAATTACAGCGAAAACCGTTGAGGAAGCCCTGAATAAAGCGCAAAACATCTGGAAAATTGACGCCAGAACCAACGGTTACACCGTCATCCAAGAGCCAAGCCGCGGCATTTTTGGCCTAGGCAGCAAGGATGCTATTATTGAAGTGAACAAAACCCTACCACAAGAAGAGCCAGAAGAAACTCTTCCACAAGAAGAGATAAAGGCTCCTGTGGTTGAAAAAGTAGAAGAAAAGGCTGTCCCAGAAATGACCACCGAAGTGGTGGTTGAAGAAGCTGAGCCAGCAGAAGAAACCACCGTCATTGTGGAAGAGCTTGCGAAGGACACCGTAGAAGAAGCCACCAAGGCTGCTTATGAGCTCGAAGGCGCAAGTGCTGAAGACATCGGCCTGGCCTTCCTAGCACCAATTCTCAAAGCTCTCGATGCCGACGTGGTAATTACTGTCAACGAAACAGCCGATTCCATCCGCTTTGAAGCAGTAGGCGAAGGCGCTGGCACCCTCATCGGTCGCCACGGCGAAACCCTAAACGCCATTCAGTTCCTTTTGAGCCTCGTGGTCAACGGCCGCATCGAAGGCCATAAGGGCGTCATCTTTGACGTAGAAAACTACCGCAATCGTCAAGCCAAAAAGCTCGAAGACATCGCCAAGCGCATGGCCGACAAGTGCAAGAAAACCCACCGCCGTGTGACCCTAAACCCAATGAATGCAGCAGAACGCCGCATCATTCACATCACCCTAGAAAAAATCGACGGCGTAACCTCCTACAGCGAAGGCAACGAACCAAACCGCCGCATCGTAATTGTAGAAGAATAATAGAGAAGCCACCATCCGAAAGATGGTGGCTTTTGTGTGTAGAAAAAGTTCGATTTCTAGAATAGTCGTGTATGCATTTGTGAAGCCTTCCCCCTTGAGGGGGTAAGGTGGGTTTTCTGGAGCAAAGCGGAAGAAAACTCGGATGAGGGTGTGTTTTCACCGAACTCTCCAGCTAAACCGCTCATTCGCGCTCCGCTCATACCCCTCATCCGTCGGCTACGCCGCCACCTTCTCCCCAGGTGGAGAAGGCTTTTGCTATTTATAGAAAGTTTTCTCTTTACATACAAGTTTTAGGTTTATCGACAGACTGTGCCCTTGCGCTGCAAGGGCTATTTTTCTGCGTGCTGTTATACCGTCTTATTTCTTTTCAATGTCGGCAATTTGGGCTACGCGGCGTTCGTGGCGGCCGCCTTCGAAGTCGCTTGCTAGCCATACGTCGACGATGTCTAGGGCTAGGCCAGGGCCTATGACGCGTTCGCCCATGGTGAGGATGTTGGCGTTGTTGTGGTTGCGGCTGGCGCGGGCGGAGAAGGTGTCGTGGCAGAGGGCGGCGCGGATGCCGTCGACCTTGTTGGCGGCGATGCCGATGCCGATGCCGGTGCCGCAAACGAGGATGCCGCGTTCGCATTCGCCGTCGGCTACGGCGTGGGCGAGGGGTTCGGCGATGAGTGGGTAGTCGCAGGATTCGTTGGAGTTGGTGCCAAAGTCTACGACCTCGTGGCCGGCTTTGGTGAGGTGGTCTTTGATGGCGGTTTTGAGGTTGAGACCGCCGTGGTCACAGCCTAGTGCAATTTTCATAATGTGTTCTCCTTTTTCCATTGAGGCATTTTTTCTTTGATACCTGCTTCAATTTGTTCATAGGTGCGGTTGTAGACGTCGTCGCTTTGGCCGTAAGGGTCGATGACGTCCTCTTTGCAGAGGGGTTCGACTTTTTCGGCGTACTGGGGCAGGATGCGCGCTAGCTGTAATGCTTGGCCGCTTGTCATGGTGTAGACCTTATCGGCGGCATCCATCATGGTGGTGGTGAGGGCGTGGCTTCGGTGGCTGCTTAGGTCGAGGCCGTGGGATTGGGCGGCGCGCTGTGCACCGGGCATGGCCATATCGCCTTGATGAACAGCCATACCAGCAGAGGCCACGGCGCATTGGTCGTAGCCTTCGTGGTGGCGCAGTAGGTCTAGGGCACAAACCTCGGCCATGGGACTGCGGCAGGTGTTGCCGCTACAAATAAAGAGAATGTTCATCTTATGCCTCCTCGGGCCATGGCTGGCTGAGCTTGCGCACGCGGTTCATAAGGGCTTCGCCTAGGCCAACTTCTGGGAAGGCTTCGATGTAAATCTCTTCCACTTCCCACGCGTCCATGCGGCGGAGGCCTTCAAAGAGGCGAGCGGCGGCGTCTTCTGGGTGATGGGTGCTGCCCATGTTCCATAGCTTCATTTGTGGGGTGATCTCGCCAAGGGCGTCAATGGTTTCGTCTGAAAGCAAGAGCCCAACGTGCCCCTTGGCTTGGCTTAGACGCGCGCGCAATTTGTCGGCGCGGTGCTCGCCGTCCAAAAGATAGGTTTTGGCGTGAGGGGTGTAATGGTGGGACGATTTGTGGTACACATTGTCACCACTAACCTCTACCGGACCAATGAGGGCCTCGATTTTTTCCTTTGGAATGCCACCTGGGCGGAGGATACGCGGCGGGGTCACGGTGAGGTCTACAATGGTGGATTCTACGCCAATAGGGCAAACGCCGTCATCCACAATAAGAAGGTTCTGACCGAAGTCGTTTTCTACGTGCTCAGGCATGGTTGGCGATGGATGGCCGCTTTTGTTGGCGCTTGGCGCAGCCAAGGGATGACCCAAGGCGCGGATGAGGGCGCGGGCGGTATCGTTGTCGGGCATACGCACGCCAACGGTATCGAGGCCGGCGCTTACGGTGTCGCTCACCACCTTGCGCTTTTTGAGCACCAAGGTGAGGGGGCCCGGCCACAGGGCTTCGGCCAAATCAACAGCCGCCTCGGGAATTTCTTGGGCAATGTCACGCATGGCGCTCATATCAGCAATATGGAGGATGAGCGCCTTTTCGGCTGGACGCTCCTTGGCTTCGTAAATACGCTTGCAAGCAGCTTCGTTAAAGCCATCGGCTCCCAAGCCATAGACCGTTTCTGTAGGAATGGCCACCAGCTCGCCAGCGCGCAAAGCCGCCACAGCCCTTTGTAAATCTGCCTCGCGGCAAATATCTAAACGCATGTTAGCACCTCTTTCGTTTGGTTTATTTATATTATAGCGTTTTAGATGGGAAAATGGTAGTGGCTAGTGGAGGGGCGGGGAGTGGGAAAAAACGATCACACCGTTTCTTGTGAATAAGATATGTGGATCATTCGGGGGACTTCATCGTACATTGCAGCTAAATCGATTATTCGCTCTGCTCATACCCCTCATCCGTCGGCTACGCCGCCACCTTCTCCCCAGGTGGAGAAGGCTCATGCTATTCTCCAAATCTTTCTATTCACATACACGTTTTAGGTTTTTCTACACGCTGAGCTCCGGCAACAATGCCGGAGCTTTTCTGCGCACAAAGCCAAAAACCACCGCGGGTGGCGGTGGTTGGAGGATTTATTTGGTGTTTAAGAGTTTTTGCATGGCTGTTTGGAGGTTAACCATGATTTTGTCGACGTCTTTTGGATTGATGTCGCTGAATTCGCTTTCGTTGTCGTTAACGATGGCGTCGAGGAAATCGTTGGCGTTGGCTACGGCGATTTTTAGGTTGCTCCATTGGTCTGGGTCGTAGCTTTCTTCCTTGAGGGCTTTGCAGCCGTCAATCATTTGTTGGAGGAAGGAGAGCTTATTGAGGAAGTCTTGGTAATCGCGGTGGCCGATGAGCACGTCGCCCAATGGGAGGTCCATGACGCTGTCGTCTGCCATGATGTGGTAGCCAAAGTGAACGCCGCGGCTTTGGAGCTTTTCTAGGAATTTGATGGCGTCTTCGTGGCTGGTGTCTTGGGCGTTAAAGATGACGGCTGGGTCGATTGGTAGGCTTGGGTCTTGGTGTGGTACCTTGGTGTCGTCGCCGGCAAAAATGGCGCGAATGGTGGCGCCTGCGCGGTCGGCTTCTACATACATATGTTCAATCTTGTCTTCTTCAATGACTTGGCGCAAGGCTTTGGCGACGCTGTCGTCTGGAATTTGGTAAAAAATGATCATGAATCATGCTCCTTTTAACTGTGATATATAATATCCAGTTTAATGGGAAGAGAGGCTTTGGTCAAGCCTTAACTCTTGGTACCCAAGACAACTTCCACTTCGCCTTTGTCTTGGCCGCGGATGATGGTGAGCTTGATTTTTTCGCCTGGGGTTTTCTTTTCTAGAACGGCGGTGAGGTCGTTGAAGTTGGTGACTTCGGTGCCGTCGGCGGCTGTGATGATGTCGCCGACTTCAAGGCCGGCTGAGGAGGATGGGCCACCTTCGGTGATTTCGCCGATGAGAACGCCTGTGGTTTGGCTGGAGCTTATTTTCTGAGCGATTTCTTCATCCATGTTGTAGCCGGAAATGCCGAGCCAGGCTTTCTTGACGTTGGAGGAGGTTTCGCCGCTTTTTACGCTGTTGACAAAGTCAACGACGGTGTTGGATGGGATGGCAAAGCCCATGCCTTCGACGCTGGACATACCGTTGGATTGGATTTTCATGGAGTTGATGCCAATAAGCTGGGCTTGACCGTTGACGAGGGCGCCACCGCTGTTGCCGCTGTTGATGCTGGCGTTGGTTTGGATGAAGCCTGTTTCGCCGCTTTCGGTGTTGATTTTGCGGTCGAGACCGCTGATGATGCCGTCGGTGACGGTGTTGGCAAATTCGCTGCCGAGGGGGTTCCCGATGGCGACGGCGAGGTCACCTACCTGGAGCTCGTCGCTGTTGGCAATTTCTAAATATGGGAGGTCCTTGCCGTCAATTTTTAAGACGGCGAGGTCTAGGGAGGAATCGGCGCCTAGCACCTTGGCTTCGTAGCGTTCGTCTTCGCTTGTGACAACAACAACGCTGTCGGCGTTTTCTATAACGTGGTAGTTGGTGATGATCATGCCGTCGTCTGAGATGATGACGCCGGAGCCGTAGCTGGTGGCGTCGGATTGGCTGGTACCAAAGATGGATTGGCTTTTGCCGATGTTGTACACACTCACAACGGCTGGCATGGCCGTTTGGGCAATGGAGGAAATGGTCATATTGCCACTGGCGTCGTAGGAGATGTTTTCGGTGTTGCGGGCGCTGGATACGGTGGTGATTTTGCTGCTGCTCTGGCGGCTGGCCACAAGGCCACCAGAGGCGCCGCCGATGAGGGCACCAATCAGGAGGACGGCGAGGTATTTCATCCATTGGGAGTATTTTTTGTGGTGCTTGGTTTTGCCTTTGACGTTTATGTTGCGGATGATATCGCCTGGGCGCTTGCCGTCGTCGACCTGCTCGGCTTGGACGTATTCGGCTTGGCTTGGTTGGCTGGCTTGGGCGCCCCAATCGGTGCCCTCGTTTGAAACGGTGTAGGAGGTGGTGTTTTGGGCTTTGTCTTGGGTGCTCTCTTGGGCGGTGTCTTGACTTGCATCACTCCACGAGCTTGCATTTTGGCTGCTGCTCGCGGAGGTGCTTACTTGGTCAAAGGGACGCTCGCTTTTTACAGAGCCTGCGCCCATGGCGTAGGTGTAGCCGCTCTCTTCTGCGGTGGTGTCATTTACAGGCGTGTAGGCTTGGGTGGTGTCAGCACCCTTGGCACCATCAAAGGGGGTGGTGTCGTTATTGGTATCAATCGGGTTTTGATTGCTGTTGTCGGTTTGGTTGTCCATGGGAATCGCTCCTTTTTAACTTTTTAAGGAGAAGTGCATTGGCCTTGTTTGGCTGAGTACGGCGAGCTCGGGGCTTGGGGCCAAACGCTCTAGGGCTTGGGATACGACCTTGTGGGCCACTGTTGGCAGGTTGTTTTTTTCGCTCAAATGGGCGAGCAACACGTGCTGGGTGTCGGCGCTTACCACATCTTGCATACTGTTTGCGGTGGTTTCGTTGGAGAGATGTCCATAGGGGCCTAGGATGCGGCGCTTTAAAAAGGCGGGATAGGGCCCACGCTGGAGCATTTCGGGGTCGTGGTTGGCCTCAATGACCAAGAGATGGCTGGCGGCTAGGGCCGCAACATTCTCTGCGCTCAAGACGCCACTATCGGTGAGCATACCAATTTTGAGGCCGTCCTTGGTGATTTGGTAGCTCACTGGATCGGCGGCGTCGTGGCTCACTGGGGTTAGGGCGATGTGAAAGGGCCCGAGGTCGATGCTCTCTTCCCAAATGGGGGCGAGGAGCCCTTCGTCGATTTTCCCCAAGCCCTCTAAGGCGTCTAAGGTGGCAGCGCGGGAGAGGCAGGGGATGTGGTAACGACGCAGGAGTGGGCCGAGGCTAGAGGTGTGGTCGCGGTGCTCGTGGGTGAGGAGCACGGCCTTGATGCGGCTCATATCACCGCCGGCGGCCGCTACGGCCTGCTCAATGCGCTTCACACTAACGCCACAGTCAATGAGCACGCCGCCCTCGTGGTCGAAGGCGTAGTAGCAATTGCCCTTGCTACCGCTTGCTATACTTACAAATTGCACAATGTCCTCCTTAATTTGTCTACATTATAAAACTCTTCCGCCCGCAAAGGATGGGCGAGCGGTTACGGTTTGTGGGGTTCTTGTTAAGAAAAATATCTATTGTCTACACATTATAACTTTTTGCTGGCCAGCCCTCAACGCCTAGCCAAAAATAAAATTTAGCGATGGACGTTCACAGCTTGGCGTTTGTGGTATAATGATAGATACTTCAAAAGCAAAAAAAGGAGGGCCGTGGAATGTCAATCCGCGATTTAATTTACGAGTACACGGACAACAAAACAGCCATCAGCCAAGGCTTGGCCTTTTACCAGCTCGGCAAGGTGGAAAACATCAAAATCAATTCTGTCGACCACATTCCAGGCAGCACCCTGGCCTATTCCTCGACGATTATGGCCGATGCGGTGGTCAGTGGCGAGAAGCCATTTTTGGTGATGCGCGGCGAAAATCTGCTCAATTTTCATTGCTCCTGCGAAGAGGATGAAAATGGCACCAAGCTGTGCAAGCATCTTGTGGCCTTGGTGCGCGCCTTGAGCGATATTTTGGTGCCACAGGTGACAAAGGTGGACGATGGCGCTGTGGCGGCGCTGCTTTCTCACTACGATCCGAAGGTGGGCTTTTCGCCCGACGGGGTGGGCGCTGTGAAAAAGCCAAAGGCTTCTTTGGTGCCAACGCTGGATTTTGACCCCTACAACCAATATTTTAGCCTAGAGTTTCATGTGGCGAGCCCAAAGCGCGCCTACATCATCAAGAGCATTTCGGGCTTTTACAGCCACCTCTTGCACAAGGAAACGGTGACCTACGGCAAGCAGCTGGTGCTTGAGCATAAAAGGGAAAATTTTGACCAGCCGAGCCAGTTTTACCTAAACCTCATCGACAACGCCTTCGACTGGCTCACCTATGGCAACAATTCTAATATGGACAATTTGCCAAAGGTGGGGCGCTACTTGCATCTCTCGCAAAATCAGTTTGACCAGCTTTTTGATTATGTGGCCGACCACGGTGGCGAAATTGACCACCACAAGTCAGACGGCGCCACCGAGCGCCTCATCATGCGCCAAGATACGCCAGAAACCACGGTGCAAATTGTAGCCCGCAGCGACGATGCATTTCTCCTCGGCGTGAGCATGGAGGACTTTGGCATTTTTTCCAACAACCAAACGAGCTACCTTTTTAACGAGCAAATGATTTTGCGCCCAAGCGAGGGCTACCAAAACAACGTCCTGCCGCTCTTGCGCGCTGTGAAAAATGCCGACGATGTGCTCCTTTTAAACGCTGATCAGCTCACGCGCTTTATGGCCCGCGTGGTGCCGGCCATTGCCCCTTATGTGAAGCTCGAGATGGACGAGGACCTCAAGCGCGCCCACGCCGCCGAAAAGCTCGACATCACCCTCACCCTCGATTATCCGCAGCGCAACACCATCCGCGGACGCACCACCTTTGCCTATGGGCCGGTGCGCTTCAATCCTTTGCAAAACGAAGAGGTGCCACCGCATCTCTTGCGCGATATTGACGGCGAAAACGCCTTTGCTGCCATTTTGGACAAGTACCGCTTTTCCGTCAACGAGGACGAATGGCTCCTTTGTGGCGAAGATGCGGTCTACACCTTCCTCCACGAGGGCTTGCCAGAGCTCATGGAAGTGGCCAGTATTGATATTGAAGACACCCTAAAGCGCGTGCGCCCACGCCGTGCCGCGGCTCCTCACATGGAAGCCAACGTCACAAACGGCATTTTGGAGCTCAGCTTTGACGAAAAGGTCTATGGCCGTGAGGTCCTCCTTGAGGTACTTGCTGCCTATCGCGCCGGCAAAAAATTCATCCGTCTGACCGATGAATCCTATATTGATATCATTAACCCGCAGGTGCGCGCCATCAACGATCTTTTAAACGATTGCGATGTGCCTCTAGCGGCTTTAGAAAACGAGGGACCTATTGAGCTGCCCCTCTACCGCGCCCTCACCCTCGATGCCTTCGACAGCGAGGGCCTAGGCATCAGCTTTGACCGCAAGGAGGCCTTCCGCGCCTTTGCAGAGGAAATCCGCAGCGGCGAAAACGTGCAAACGCCCCTCCCAAAGGGGTTGCGCGCCACCCTCAGAAGCTACCAGCTAGAGGGCTATCAGTGGCTCACCCGCCTGGCCCGTCTAGGCTTTGGCGGTATTTTGGCCGACGACATGGGGCTCGGGAAAACCCTCCAAACCATTGCCTACCTTCTCCACCAGCACGAAGAAAATCCAGCGGCGCGCTTTATTATTGTCATGCCAACCTCCCTCATTTACAACTGGGAGGCTGAGCTGCAAAAATTTGCGCCTGACCTTTCCTACCTCATCGTGGTAGGGGCCAAGAAGGAACGCGAAGCCCTTTTGGCGGATGTGCCAGAGGGAACGGTCCTCCTCACAAGCTACGCCACCTTGCGCCGCGACAGCGCCTTTTATGCCAAGTACAACTTCGACTCCATCATTTCCGACGAAGGCCAATACATTAAAAACAACTACACCCAAAACACCAAGAGCCTCAAGAGCCTTCAAGGCCTCCACCATTTTTCCCTCACAGGGACACCAATCGAAAACTCCTTGGCTGATTTGTGGTCCATCATGGATTTTTGCCTGCCAGGCTACCTCCACAAATGGCGTCAGTTTCGTCATTTGTACGAAATTCCAATCACCCGCTACGACGACAAGCAGCGCCTGGAGCAGCTCAAAAAGCAGATTGCGCCTTTTGTGCTGCGCCGCGTCAAGAGCGAGGTGCTCACAGAGCTGCCAGATAAAATCGACACCGTGCTCTATTGTGACCTTTCCGACGAAGAGCGCCGCATTTACCACACCCAGCTCGCACTGAGCCATAAAACCTTTATTGAAGAAATATCCACCCGTCCGCAGGGCCAATCCCGTATGCTCGTGCTGACCTTGCTTATGCGTTTGCGCCAAATTTGCTGCTCGCCAGCCCTTTTCCTCGACGGCTTCGACAAGCCATCGAGCAAAATCACCATGTGCCTCTCTCTCATTGAAGAGCGTGCCCAGGCAGGGCATCAAATGCTCATCTTTAGCCAGTTTACCTCGGTGCTCGATATGCTCGAGCCAGAGCTAGAGGCCCGCGGCATCCGCTATCTCACCCTCACAGGCAAAACCAAGTCGGCCGAGCGTATGCAGCTCGTGAACCAGTTCAACGAAGAAGACATTCCAGTCTTCCTCATCTCTCTCAAGGCCGGCGGCATAGGCCTCAACCTTACCAGCGCCGACACCGTTATTCACTTTGACCCATGGTGGAACCAAAGCGTGGAAAACCAAGCCACCGACCGTACCCACCGCATTGGCCAAAAGAACAGCGTCCACGTTATCCGCCTTATTACCAAAAACACCATCGAAGAAAAAATCCTCCGTCTGAAAGAGCGCAAGCAAGCCCTCTCCGACGCAGTCATCACCTCCGAAGACGGGATGATTCAAGCCCTCACCATGGAAGACATCACAGACCTCTTCGCCCTCGACTACAACGACCTCTCCAATCTGGCCCCAGCCCCACGCCCAACACGAGGCCCGATTGTGATGGAAAGCGACAAGTATTGATTGAAAGGAGAACAACCATGAGTGAACAAGAAAAAGCAAACGTAGAAGCCACAGAAAACGAAGAAAAAGAAACCCAAGACCTCGAAGACGACGACAAAGACCTCTTCGCCTGCATCAAAGACTGACGCCTTTGCAAGCAAAGGCAGTGGTTCGTGCATAGAAAAAAGCGCTCCTAAAATTGGAGCGCTTTTTTTTATTCCTTTGGGATGGTGTGGTGCTTGATTTGCTCGAGGCCGATTAAGATGGCGATGCCCAAAAAGAAGGCCAGGGGCGAAAAGCTTGCGAGGGCGAGGGGCGCTTGGGGCACCTCGAGGGTGGTTGGGCCCATAACGATGGCGCCAAGGGAGCCAAAGAGGAGGCCTAAAATGAGGTAGACCACGCTAGGGCGATGGTGCTCGAGGGCTTTTTTTAGAAGGCGCACGCTAACAGAGGCGCCGCAGACGATGCCCGCCGCCAAGGTGAGAAAGCCGCCCAAGACGGAGAAATCAAGACGGGCAAGGGTGCTCACGGCGTTCACCGTTGGCACGTACACGCCCATAATAAGGAGGACGGTGGAGCCGCTCACACCAGGGAGCACCATGGCCGAAATGGCCAAAATGCCCGAGATAAAAACGAGAATGTAGTGGCCCAAGGCGAGTGCACTAAAGCTTAGGCTGCTCGCGCCACCGTTGCGCAGGGCAAGCATCCCCACAACGAGCACAAAGCCCAGCACGAGAAAAGGCAGGTTTTTGCCGTGGCCCTTGATGGAGGCACGTTCCTCGCTCACCACAAAGGGAATGGCGGCAATGGTTAGACCCAAAAAGAGGCTAGAAAGAATATAGATGTTGGCCTCAAAAAGCTTCGACAAAACGAGCATCGAGGACACCATCCCCACCACCCAGCCAATGCCGAGCTTACAAAGATAACGCACAGCCAGCATGCGCGCCTCGCGGGTGCCCGAAAAAAGGCTATTGAGAGCGCCAATAAAGCGCTCGTAAAAACCCAAAATATAAGCCACAGTGCCACCACTCACACCAGGCACACTGTCAGCCATGGCCATACAAAAGCCGTGGAAAATATGTAATAGCATAATACCCCTCATTGTAGATAGATTGTTTGTAGTCTATCTATCATACCACAAGGGAAGAGCAAAGTGTACAGCTACGCGCGACTGATACTTTTTTTTAAGGAGTGGGCAGTGACAAGTAGAAAATGATATTTACCACACAAAAGCCCTGTTCACCACAAGTCACAAAAAAGCGCTCGCATTTTCGTCTTGAAAATGCGAGCGCTTCTTTTATACT
>CAKQDL010000017.1 GCA_934229395.1 uncultured Peptococcaceae bacterium
TTTCGTCATCGTCCTATCGAGGGCAACCATCCTTTTTTGACAATTGATGCTACTTATTTTAAGGTGCGTGAAAATCACCGTGTTATTTCTAAGGCAATGATGATTGCTTATGGCACAAACGAAGAGGGACATCGCGAAATATTGGACTTTGGTGCCTATCCACTACAAAAAGGGCGCACTTATGTGTCTTCGTGACGCGTAGCACGACTTAGCCTGCCGAGGGCACCGACAGCCCTAAATCCTATCCGCCATCCAATCGTAGATGTCTTGGATGACTTCGTCTTTGTTGGTTTCGTTAAAGAGCTCGTGGCGGGCGCCGTCGTAGAGGTAGAGGGTGAGGTCGGTGTAGCCCAGCGCTTGATAATCGTCGTAGAGGTTTATGAGGGCCTTGCCGTAGCCGCCGATTGGGTCGGCGTCACCACTTGTAATAAGCACGGGCACGTCCAAATCGAGGGTTGCTAGACGGCCAGGGTCGTAGTTGGTGAGTATGCCTGTAAACATATCATTGTAGCCTTGGGCGGTAAACACGTCGCCATTGAGGGGATCCTGGACAAAGGCCGAGGCGATGGCCTCGTCGCGGGTGAGCCAGGCAAAGGGGCCGGTTTTTGGATGGATGCGCGCATTGTTGGAGCCCATAATGAGCTTGTGCAAAAGAGCGCTCTTATAACGCTTGCCTTTGGTTTTGGCCACAAGAGCGGTGAGGGCGCGGGCAAACTGGATGACGGCCTTTGGCTGGTAGCCAGTGCCCATAAGAATTACGCCGCTAAGATGCGGCAGGGTGTAGGTGTGGAGGAGTTGGCGGGTAAGGAAGGAGCCCATGGAGTGGCCCATCAAAAAGAGGGGCGCCTTTGGATGATTTTTGTGGGCAATGTCCACCATGGTGAGCATATCGCGCACCACCTTGGCGTTGCCGTAGTCATCGGCAAAATGGCCCTTGAGGGCGGCGGATTGGCCGTGGCCCAGATGGTCTGGAGCGTAGATGGCCATGCCGGCATTTTTTAGGGCTGTGGCAAAATCTTCATAACGGCCGGCGTGCTCAAGCATCCCGTGGAAAAGCACAAGTACGGCTTTTGGCGCTTCTTCAGGGAGCCAAGAATGGTAAAAAATTTGGCTTTCTCTATCACTCGAAGGAAAGGTTTGGTTTGGCATAACAACACATCCTTTATATAAATTACCATAAGTATATCATGCATACCGCTATAAGACAATTTTTTGGTCCATGGAAGCCTTCGCGCCACCTTAGAACTGGCCATAGTGGATTACTAGGTCTATAATGGAGGAACAAATTTTGAAATGGGGGCGACGGTATGAGTCAACAAGTCAACACACCAGCAGAGGTTTTGGACATCCTCACGCAAAACAGCATCAAAAAGGTCAACTATCCCTTTATAAAAGTGCTTTTATTGGGCATTATGGCAGGGCTGATGATTTCCTTTGGGGCCGATGCAGCCATGATTGCTGGCCATGCTATGGACAATATGAGCGTGGCGCGGGTGGTGAGCGGGGCCATCTTCCCAGTGGGGTTGATTTCTATTGTGCTCACAGGCTCTGAGCTCCTCACAGGGAGCTGCCTCAATGTGTTGGGGCTACCTACAAAAAAAATCACCCTCGCAGGCTTTAGCAAAAACCTTTTCTATGTGGCCTTGGCCAACTGCATTGGCGCTGTGCTCCTTGCGGTGACGGTGTATATGATGGGCCAGCTCGATTTAAGCGGCGGCCGCATGGGTGCCTACGCCATTAAAACCGCCGTGGGCAAGGTCGGCCTTGGTTTTTGGCCAGCCCTACTTAGCGGCATTTGGTGCAACTTCCTCGTGTGTCTTGGGGTCTTCTTGGGCGCCTGCGCCAAGGATGTGGCCGGCAAAATCATCGCTATTTTCTTCCCAATTTGGGTCTTCGTGTCCTGCGGCTTTGAGCACAGTGTGGCCAATATGTTTTACCTCCCACTGGGCTGGCTCGCCAAGCACAACGCCCTCTACGCCGAGCAAGCCGAAGCGCTCTTTAATATTACGAGCGCTCAAATGGACGGCCTCAACATGGTGAGCATGGTGTGCTCTAATTTTATCCCTGTGGTCATAGGCAACATCATCGGCGGCTCAGTGATGCTCGCTGCCTTCTACTACATTGCTCTTAAAAAAATCGACTAGCAGAAAGGGAAGGCGCGAGAAATAGAAAAATAGCCTTCCCCACATGGGGGGAAGGCTTCGCGAATGCACACACGCCTATTCTAAAAATCGAGCTTTTTCGACAGCCCTGGGCTTTCCTCTTTTGAGGGAGGCCTTTTTCAATACCACGGCATTGGTTATATTTATGGGTTTAGGGATATTTTCTCTGCGCTTCAGTATAATAAATGGTATAATAATGACAGTATCATATAGAAACGCAGCGAAAAATGCTAAGGAGGAGCGAAATGAAACTCACGAAAATCCTATTTAGTCCAACTGGGGGCACCGAAAAGGTGTGCAATCAAATTGCTGAGGCTATGGATGAGAATGCTGGTTTTATTGATTTGTGCGACAAAAAAGGACATTTTATCCTAGAAGAATTCACCAAGGAGGACGTTGTCATCATTGGTATGCCATCCTACGGTGGCCGCGCGCCAATGGTGGCTGCCGACCGTCTCAGTATGATGCGCGGTGGCGGTGCGCGCGCTGTTTTGGTGTGCGTGTATGGCAACCGTGCCTACGAGGACACCCTTGTAGAAATGCAGGATGTGGCTGAAAAGGCTGGCTTTGTGGTCATTGGCGCTGTGGCGGCCATCGCCGAGCATTCTATGTTTGAGAAGTTTGGCAAAAAACGTCCCGATAAGGCCGACAGAAGCCGCCTCAAAGAAATTGGCAAGGAGCTGGCGGCCAAGGTTGAAAGTGGCGAAACAGCTATGCCTACGCTGCCTGGCAATCGCCCATACAAGGACGGCATGAGCAAGGTTTTGGTGCCAAAAAGCAAAAAATCCTGCATCAGCTGTGGCCAATGTGTGCGCCCATGTCCGGTAGGCGCCATCAGCAAAAAGGATCCGCGCCAAATCGACAAGGACAAATGTATCGGCTGTATGCGTTGCGTGAGCCGGTGCCCAGTCGAAGGCAAGAAACTCAAAAAATCGTCCTACAAGATGGTCGAATTGGCCATTGAAAAGCAATGCAAGAAACGTAAGGAAATTGAAAGCTACCTCTAAGAACAACGAAAAGGAGGACCTATCATGCCACCAAAACCACTACTGCCTTTGTCCCTGCCTTTACCAAGTTTGCCCGATTTAAAGGCGTTACCGGCCTTTCGTGAAACGGTTTTTTCTGGCCTTGATAAGTTACCAAACGGCAGAGCAGAGGGACCACTCACCGAAGGGGCCCTCGTTTTGGAGGGTGGTGGCTTTCGTGGCACCTATACCTCGGGGGTGCTCGATGCCTTCATGGAAAATGGCCTCAATTTTAGCGCCACAGTAGGCGTGTCGGCCGGCGCCATGAATGGCCTCAATTACACAGCGCGCCAAATTGGCCGCTCGGCCAGGGCTAACCTTACCTATCGCCACGATTCGCGCTATGTGGGCGTGCGTGCCTTTAAGGAAAGTGGGAGCGTCATTGGCTTCGATTTTCTTTTGGAGGATTTTAACACCCTCGATCCCTTCGACCAAGAGGTTTTTACCCGCTATGACCGCCGCTTTGTGGTGCAGGCCACCAATTGCCTCACAGGCGAGGCCGCCTATTTTGAAAATGGCAAATGCGAGGACATCATGCGCGCCGTGGTGGCCTCGGCCTCGATGCCCTTTGTGTCAGTGCCAGTAGAAATTGACGGTGTGCCTTATTTAGACGGCGGCTGTGCAGAAAAAATCCCGCTCAGGTGGGCCATGAATGAGGGGTATGAAAAAATCATCGTCATAAAAACCCGTGACGCCGCCTACCGTGCCGACGACAACGAGCTCCTAGACGATGCCCTCTTGCGCACCTATCCCCATTACCCGGCCTTTGCCGAGGCCCTTTCTACCAACAACAGCCGCTATAACGCGCTGCTCGACGAAATTGACGCCCTCGATGCCCAAGGCCGCATCTACGCCATTTGTCCCTCAGAGCCCTTGGACGTTTCAAACCTCGAAGGCGATATGGAAAAGCTCGGAGCCATTTACTACATCGGCTACCGCGACGGACTCACCCACCTAGAAGGCATCCGCGATTATTTAAAGAGTTAAGACAAGCGCTGCAAATTTTGCAGCGTTTGGGTGTCGATAAAGGTATATTTTCAGCATAGGCGTGTATGCATTCGTGAAGCCTTCCCCCCTTGAGGGGGAAGGTGGGTTTTCTGGAGCAAGGCGGAAGAAAACTCGGATGAGGGTGTATTTTCACCGCACTTTACAGCTAAATCGATCATTCGCTGGCGCTCATACCCCTCATCCGTCGGCTACGCCGCCACCTTCCCCCCAAGTGGGGAAGGCTCATGCTATTCTCCAAATCTTTCTATTCACATACACGTTTTAGGTTTTTCTACAGTCTGGCGCTGCAAGTTTTGCAGCGCTTTTTTTGTGCGCGGGCGTGGGTGTTGGTCGTGGGTGGACGATGATTTTTTCTAAGCGGACGGTGGGCGCTTGTGGATAACGCAGATGTATTTTGCAGTTTTCCACCTTTTCTGTGGAAAACTCTATGGAAAACTCCCTACTTATCCCCAACAGGCGGTGGAAAACTCGGGTCGCGCGTGGAAAAGTGTGGAGAAAATCTGCGTGGCAGCGCATATTTTGGCCTTGGGGAAAATGTGGATTGTGAAGCTTGTGTAAACTTTGGAAAACTGTGGCCATGGGAAAGAAGTCAATGAATAAAAAATAAATATGAGAAATGTTCTGATTTTTTCACAGATTTCTGTTGCTTTTTCTCTACAAGCGTCCTATTATGGAATCACATCCTTCTCAGGGCCGAGGGCTCTGAGTGTAGAAAATGTAGAATGGAGGAATTAGGGATGAAAAAGATGAAAAAGATGAAAAAGATTGTAGCAGGAGCGCTCTTAGGCTCCATGATGGTATTGGCAGGTTGCGGCGGCGGTGGCGGTAGCGCCAGCAGTGAAGGTAGTGCAGCAGCAGAGGCCGATAAGGACGCAAAGCAGGTTGGCGTGATTCAGCTTGCAAGCCACGTGGCCCTCGACCGTGCCAACAAAGGCTTCCAAGATGGCTTAGAAGAAGCTGGCTTCACCATTGGCAAGGACGTTGTCATCGACTTCCAAAATGCCCAAGGTGACCAATCCAACCTCGACACCATCACCAAGCAATTTGCAAGTGACAACAAGGATCTCGTTTGCGCCATTGCCACACCAGCAGCCGTGCAAATGGCCAGCGCAAGCAGCGATATTCCAATTGTAGGTACCGCTATTACAGACTACGAAGCAGCCAAGCTCGTTGATTCCAACGACAAGCCAGGCCGCAACGTGACCGGTACCAGCGATATGAACCCAATTGCAGACCAAGTAGCTCTTATGAAGGAGCTCGTTCCAGATATTAAAACTGCAGGTATCATGTACAGCTCTGCCGAAGAAAACTCCCGCATTCAAGCGGATATGTTCAAGGCAGAATGCGAAAAGCTCGGCATTGCTGTAGAAGAAATGACCATTTCTAACGTCAACGAAATTCAACAAGCTGCAGATAGCCTTCTCGGTAAGGACATCCAAGCTGTATATGTACCAACCGACAACCTCTTGGCAGCTGCTATGAGTAACCTCACCAGCGTGACCACCGAAAAGGGTGTTCCAGTATTCACTGGCGAAGTTGGTATGTTAAATGGTGGCGGCTTTGCAACAGTCAGCGTTGACTACTACGAACTCGGCAAGCAAACTGGCGCAATGGCAGCAAAGATTTTAAAGGGTGAAGCCACCCCAGATTCCATGCCTGTAGAAATGCCAGCCAAGACCGAAACGGCCATCAACAGCATTGCTGCAGATGCTTTGGGCATCACCGTTCCAGATAAGTATGCTGATGTGACTGCAGAATACGCACCAGAGGCTGAATAATATCGGGGCTGTAAGGTAAGATGTAAGGTTTGAACGTTCGAGAGACCTTCCCCTTAAAAGAGGGGGAGGCCTCTTTTTTTATAAGGCGCATGAGGCGCCAAACTTTTTAGCTTATTTTTGTACTGAGCGCAGGCGGCGAATTTGGCCATTTTAACCATGGATAAAGGACCAAAAGACTGCCACTGAGCGCGCATTGTATGTTATACTGTTAGTGAGGCGCGGGGCGCCTTGATTTTTTTGTAGGACGGAGGAATATTATGCAGTTAGTTTTATCAACCATTGCCCAGGGGCTTTTGTGGGCGGTGCTGGCCATCGGCGTTTTTATCACCTATCGCATCTTGGATGTGGCCGATTTGACCATTGAAGGCACCTATCCCCTCGGCGCTTGTATCGCAGTTATGGCCATCACCGATGGCCAATCTCCGCTTGTGGCCGTTGTCTACGCTTTCTTAGGCGGATGTGTGGCTGGGGCCGTAACAGGGATTTTGCACACTAAGTTTCAAATTCCAGCCCTACTCGCTGGGATTTTGACCATGATTGGGCTTTACTCAGTCAATCTTCGCATTATGGGTCGCGCTACGACTTCTATTTTGGGTCTAGATACGGTATATACTTATTTTGGGTCTATGAATAAGGTCACCAGCGCCCTGGTTGTTGGCTTTATTGCCACAGCCCTTGTGTGGGTATTTTGCTACACCTTCTTTGGCACCGAGCTTGGCGCAGCCATTCGCGCCACTGGCGACAATCCACAAATGATTCGCGCTCAAGGCGTGAACACCGATACCACCATTATTTTGGGCCTTGTGCTATCTAATGGTCTTGTGGCCATCACAGGCGCTCTCTTGGCTCAATCCAACGGCTACGCCGATGTTGGTATGGGGACTGGTACCATCGTAACAGGCCTGGCCTCCATTATTATTGGGGAAGTGCTCTTTGGTACCCGCAGCTTCAAAAACTGGCTCACGAGTGTTGTTTTGGGCTCCATCGCCTACCGCGCCGTGGTGGCCATCGTGCTCAAGATGGGCATGAATCCAAACGACCTCAAGCTGCTCACCGCCATTATTGTTGCCATTGCCTTGGCGCTGCCTCTTATTAAGAGCAAGCTCCAAAAAATGCGTTCCAATGCGTGAGGAGGATGAGCCATGAAGCATATGATTGATATTAATTCCATTGAAAAAACCTTTAACGCAGGCAGTGTCAACCAAAAGCGTGCCTTAAATGGTTTGGACCTTCACTTAGACGAAGGTGATTTCGTTACCGTCATCGGTGGCAATGGTGCAGGTAAATCTACCATGCTAAATGCCATTGCAGGCGTTTTTCCTGTTGACAAAGGCGAGATATATATTAATAATGTAAATGTAACCAAATTACCAGAGCACAAACGTGCCGCCTTTATTGGTCGTGTGTTCCAAGATCCAATGATGGGCACCTGTGCCAATATGCAAATTGAAGAAAACCTGGCCATTGCTTCACGCCGTGGCCAACGTCCGGGACTTCGCTGGAGCTCTCGCGCCAAGGATCGCGAGTTTTTCCAAGAACGTCTTTCCCTTTTGGGGTTGGGCCTAGAAGAACGTCTTACCAGCCGTGTGGGCCTTCTTAGCGGTGGTCAGCGCCAAGCGCTCACCCTCCTTATGGCCACCCTTAAAAAGCCAGACATTTTGCTCCTAGACGAACACACCGCAGCCCTCGACCCAAAGACCGCTGCAAAGGTGCTTGAAATCACCGACACCATCGTTGGTGAATACGGCCTCACCACCATCATGATTACCCACAACATGCGCGATGCCATTGAACACGGCAACCGCCTAGTCATGTTAAACAGTGGACGCGTGGTAGTAGACATTAAAAAGGCCGACTATCCAAATCTCTGCGTGCAGGATTTGCTACAAATGTTTGAGAAGGCAAGCGGCGACGCCATGCTAAGTGACGGCCTGCTCCTTTCTTAATAAAAATTTTATGAGGTGAATAGAAAAAATGATCGTATTAGTCATGAACAGTGGGAGCTCCTCTTTGAAGTTCCAACTTATCAACATGGACAATGGCGAAGTCATGTCCAAGGGTCTCGTTGAACGTATTGGTCTCGGCGGCACCGCAGGCTTTGAAGTAAAGGCAAAGGGTGACAAGATTAAGAAGGACGTTACTGCAGACAACCACAAGCAAGCAGTTGCTCTCGTTGTAGAAGCCCTTACTACTGGCGACCTCGCAGTTGTAGACGATCTTTCCATGATCGATGCCATCGGTCACCGCATCGTACAAGGTGGCGACAGCTTCCCTAAGGCTGCTGTTGTTGACCAAGAAGTTAAGGATCTCGTTAAGGCTTATGGCGTAATGGCTCCACTTCACAACTATGCTGCACTTGCTGGTATCGAAGCTTGCGAAGAAAACATGCCTGGCATTCCTTCCGTATGTGTATTCGACACCTCTTACCACATGACCATGGATGCTGCACACTTCATGTATGCAATTCCATACGAAGACTACGTAAACCTAAAGGTTCGCCGTTACGGCGCTCACGGCACCAGCCACAAGTATGTAGCTCGTGAAGCTGCAAAGGCGCTTGGCCGTCCAATCGAAGAAACCAAGATCATCACCTGCCACCTCGGCAACGGTGCCAGCGTTTCTGCTATCAATGGCGGTAAGGTCATCGATACCTCCATGGGTTTCACCCCACTCGAAGGTCTTATGATGGGTACCCGTACTGGTGATATGGACCCAGCAGCTGTTCTTTACATCATGAAGAACAAAGGCTATAACACCGACGAAATGGACACCTATGTAAACAAGAAGTCTGGTCTTCTTGGCGTAAGTGGCATCTCCAACGACTTCCGCGACATCGAAAGCGCTATGGATGAAGGCAACGAACGCGCTCAACTCGCTTACGATATGTTCGTAAACCGCGTAAAGAAATACATCGGTTCCTACTACGCTGAACTCAACGGCTGCGACGCCATCGTCTTCACCGCAGGTATCGGCGAAAACGACGACCGCGTACGCGCTTCCATCTGCGCAGATCTCGACGCTCTTGGCATCGCTATCGACCCAGAAAAGAACAACGGCTGCCGCGAATTCCGCAACATCTCAGCAAGTGGTGCAAAGGCTCAAGTCTTCGTTATCCCAACCAACGAAGAATGGGCAATCGCCTCTGAAACCGTAGAAGCCATCAACGAAGCAAAGTAAGTTCAATACAAGCACCCCTCGCCACGGCGAGGGGTGCTTTTTTCTTCCATTCAGGCTTCCACAACCTTTTGGGGGAAGCTGGCAGCACTGAAGCGTGAGCGAAAGTGATGACTGATGAGGGGGAATAGGTCTGCGAAAGCATACACGCACCAAATTTAAATCACACTTTTCCTATATGCACAATTTTTCCTGTAGTCTTGTCAATACTCCGGCGGCGTGCTATAATAAGTAGGTAAAATCAATAAGTTGACGAAAGGGGTATGACCAATGTCTAAACATATTAAAACAATCAGCGCCCAAAAGCTCCAAAAGACCCTTAAAACTGGTGGCTGCGGCGAATGCCAAACCTCTTGCCAAAGCGCATGTAAAACCAGCTGCACTGTAGGCAACCAAGTTTGCAAACACTGATTCCATCCCAAAGAAGGACCTGCCTGTGGCGCGGGTCTTTTTTATGCCCATTTTTGGGCGCAAAAGAGCTCGGCAGAGGCTGCCGAGCTGAATAGGCTGATAAATCTAGAATGTATACGCAAAGCGAAACTTTTGAAGAATAGCAAAAGCCTTCTCCACCTGGGGAGAAGGTGGCGGCGTAGCCGACGGATGAGGGGTATGAGCGCCAGCGAATAATCGATTTAGCTGTAAAGTGCGGTGAAAACACACCCTCATCCGAATTTTTCACGAAAACCATGTGAAAAATCCACCTTCCCCCTCAAGGGGGAAGGCTTTGCAAATGCATACATGCTTCGATTTTAAATCATACTTTTTCGACAAGCTGAGACCTCGTGGAAACGGGGTCTATTTTGTTAACTTAATGACATTGCCCTCAAGGGGGAAGGCTTTTTGAATGCATACACGTTTGTGTTAAAAAACGATCTTTATCGACGGCCCAAGCCCTTTATACAATGGCTGTGTTGCCGCCACCGCCGTTGTCGCCACCACCACCGGTGCCTGGGTCTGGGGTTGGCGTTGGGGTAGGGGTTGGTGTGACTGGGTCTGGGGTGGTTGGGGTGGATGGCGTGGATGGAGTGGATGGTTCGGAAGGAGTTCCATCACCACGGCCTGGTTCGGATGGAACCACATCGCCGCGGCTGGTGTCGCCATTATCAGAGGTGTTGCCGCTGTTGTTTACGTTGTTTTTATCGGAGGATGTTTTGTTGTCGTCTTTGTCGTCATCCTTATCGGTGGTGGTTTTGTCGGTGGAGGTGGTTGCGTTTTCGCCGCCGCTGCCGTTGTCTTCACCAGCTAAGGTGCCGGAGTATTCGAGAACAATGATTTCCTTGCCGTCTTCCTTTGGAACGACTGCAACAATATCGTCTTCTTCAATGTCATCTTCTAGGGTGCCAGGAAGCTTTTGACCGTTGCTGATGTAGGAAATCTCGGTGTTTTTATCCACTTCCACTTTCTCGGTGCGGCGGGTTTCGCTCAAAACAACGTTGCCTAGGTTGGCATAATTGTCAATGTCGTCGCTGGCGGTGACCACCTTTAGGGTAAGGGTGTTGCCGTCAATTTCGTCTACAAGGCCCAAAAATTCTTCTTGAACCTTTTCGGTATTTTCAGAGGTGGTGCTTACTTCTTTTTCCTCTACAGGTTGTTCGTCGTTTCCACAGCCTGTAAGGAAGGTGAGGGAGAAAACGAGGGTCATGGTGAGCGCCAAGAGCGCCTTTGTCTTTTTCAATTCATTCATCCTTTCTAGTGGGCATTTGTGTTACATGGCCTATTCTAACACAAATGGCGCGCGCCGTGGCAAATGAGGGCGCGTTTTTAACAATTCTGCAACTATTGGCCGGCGAGCGGCGGGCGAGCGCTACAAAATGGTTACAGAAAAAACGCGCAAAAAAATTCTTGACAGCGGCTAGGCTTCGTGGTAAGATACAAAAGATGCAGAAAGCAGAAACCATCCGTTTCTCACCCTCCGCCAAATGGCTGTTGGTCGCAGACAAGAGATTTTCTCGTGGTGTCCCCACGGGTTTTGACTGTGAGCGGGTGGAGGTACCCGTTTTTTTGTTGCAAAAATTCCCAGGGGGTGACAATCATAAGTAAAGAACTTCGTGTTAATGAAGCCATTCGTTGCCGTGAAATCCGCGTGATTGACGATAAGGGCAACCAAGTAGGCATCATGAATCCACGCGACGCTGTGAAGCTTGCAGAAGAAAAGGGCCTTGACCTCGTAGAGGTTTCCCCAAGCGCCAAGCCACCAGTTTGCCGCATTATGGATTACGGCAAATATCGCTATGAATTGAACAAGAAGGAACGCGAAAACCGTAAAAATCAAAAGGTCATTACGATTAAAGAAGTCAAGCTCAGACCAAACATCGAAGACCACGATTTTTATACCAAGGTGCGTAACGCTTCCAAATTCCTCGCTGAAGGCAACAAGGTGAAGGTCACCATCATGTTCCGTGGTCGTGAAATCACTCGTCCAGATGCAGGTAAGGAGCTTTGCGATCGCGTTGCTCAAGAAGTGGCAGATGTAGCCAAGGTTGAAAAAGCAGCCAAGGTGGAAGGCCGCAATATGACAATGATGCTCGTGCCTTTGCGCGAAAAAGATAAAAAAGAAGACTAAGAGTTTGAGAGGAGAAATAGTATCATGCCTAAAATGAAAACCCACAGAGGCGCTGCAAAGCGTTTTAAAAAGACCGGTTCCGGTAAAATCAAAAGATTCCACGGCTACACCAGCCACATTCTCGAAAAGAAGAGCCCTAAGCGTAAACGTAACTTGCGCAAGGGTGCAATCATGGCAAAGGGCGATGCTAAGCGCCTTGAAAAGCTTATCTAAGGATATCGGAGGTACATATAAATGGCAAGAATTAAACGCGGTGTAAATACCCACAAAAGACATAAAAGAGTTTTAAAGCAAGCTAAGGGCTACTTCGGCAACAGAAGCCGCGTATTCCGTGTAGCTCACGAAGCTGTTATGAAGTCTGGTCAATATGCATACGAACACAGAAGACTTCGCAAGCGCGATTTCCGTAAGCTTTGGATCGCTCGTATCAACGCTGCTGCTCGCCAAAACGGCCTCAGCTACAGCACCATGATTCACGGCCTTAAGGTTGCTGGTATCGACATCAACAGAAAGATGCTCGCAGACTTGGCTGTTAACGATGCAGCTGCATTTGCAGATCTTTGCGCTGTTGCAAAGGAAAACGCATAAATTGAACCCAAAGAGGTCTTCCTAGGAAGGTCTCTTTTTCTTTTTAGGAGGAAAAAAATGGCAGTGAAGGATGAGGTGCTGCGCGTTTTGCGCGAAAAGCAGGGCGAGTATGTGTCGGGCCAGGCCCTGGCCGATGCCATGGATGTGAGCCGTCACGCCGTGTGGAAGGCCATCGACCGTTTGCGCACAGAAGGCTACGATATTGAAGCAAAAAGCAATCTGGGCTATAGGCTCACCATGGTTCACGATGTGCTGAGTGCCGAAGGCCTCGGCGCGCGCTTGGCGAGTGACTTTACCCTCGAGGTCTACGATACCATTGATTCTACCAACAACCGCGCCCGTGCCTTGGCCGAAGAAGGCTGTGCCGAGTGGACGGTGGTGGCGGCCAATAGCCAAAGCAAGGGCCGTGGCCGCATGGGCAAAAGCTTTTATTCACCCAAGACGAGTGGCGTGTATGTGAGCGTGGTGGTGCGTCCGCGTGCAAATGCCACCGAAGCGAGCCTTCTCACCATTGCCGCTGCTGCAGCCACCGCCGAAGCCATTGAAGCCGTCTGTGGCGCCGAGTGTGGCATCAAGTGGGTCAACGACTGCTTTGTGGATGGCAAAAAGGTGGCCGGCATTCTCACCGAGGCCTCCATTGGCCTAGAGGAACAGGCCCTGCGCTACGCCGTGGTGGGCATTGGCATCAATGTGGCACCGCCAGAAGGTGGTTTTCCCGAAGAAGTGCGCGATGTGGCCGGCGCTATTTTTAAGGAGGCACCAACAGAGGAAACACGCAACCTTTTGGCCGCAGAGGTCCTCACGCGCTTCCGCCGCTATGCCAGCGATTTGAGCGCGCGCGCCTTTTTGGAGAGCTATCGCAAGCGCCTTTTTGTGCTCGACCGCGACGTTTTTCTCGTGCGCGGAGAGACGCGCGAAAGCGTTCACGTGGTGGGGCTCACCGACGATGGCGCCCTTGTGGTGCGTGATGAAAACGGCGGTCTTCGCCAGGTGGCATCCGGCGAGGTCAGTTTGAGAATGGAGGACTACCGATGAACGAAAACACAGAACGCGTGAAAGCCTATTTGGCTCAGTTTGGCCGCGATGGCGAAGTGGTAGAGTTTGCCCAAGGCGCCACAGCCACCGTGCCCCTAGCTGCCCAAGCCATAGGCTGCGAGGAAGCGCAAATTGCCAAAACCATGAGCTTTATGGGGCCGGACGGCTGCGCCATTTTGGTTGTTACAGCCGGAGATGGCAAGGTCAACAGCGGCAAATATAAGCGCGCCCTAGGCGCAAAGGCCACCATGCTCAAGGGCGAAGAAGTAAAAAATCTCACCTCTCACCCCATTGGCGGCGTTTGTCCCTTTGCATTACCCGCGTGTGTTGGAGTATACTTAGATATATCATTACAACGCTTTGACCATATTTATCCAGCCTGTGGATCGCCCGAAAGCATGATTAAGCTTACCCCCGATGAGCTCTTCGCCCTTTCTGGCGCCAGTGCTTGGGTAGATGTGTGCAAAGGTTGGCAGGAGGATGAAGCATGAAGACAGGATTAGTGATTGAAGGGGGCATCCTGCGCTCAGCTTTTGGCGCAGGTGTTCTAAAAACATGGCTCGACGCAGATGTACATTTTGACCACGTGGTCGCTACAGGGGCCAGCGCCCTTGTGGGTGCCTATTACCACGCCGGCCAAGGAGAGGCCTTGGAAAATATGTACGGCGCCTATTTTGACGAGGTAGGCGAAATCAGCCGTCTCTTTGCAGCCATTGGCGAAGACGGCCTCGATGGCCCAACCTTTGTGCGCGCGTGCCTAGAGGGCTATCCCCTCGATATGGACGCCTTTTGCGCCAATACGCGCGGCTTTGCCATTGCCACCACCAACGCCGGCAATGGGGATGGCGTCATTTGGCCAATGAACCGCTATGACAAGGCCAAAACCGTAAAAATGTTCCTAGATGCAGCCGTATCCATGCCAGGCAAAAACGAAGCCGTGTCCCTTGTAGAACGCAGCTACTACAGCGGCACCATCTCAGAGCCATTGCCAGTGCATTACCTTATGGACCAAGGCTGCGAGAAAGTGGTGGTGCTTTCTACCCATCTCAAAACCTACGAACGCAAGCGTGTGCGCCTAAGCGCCCTAGAAGCCTTGGCCCTACGCCCAACGCCGCTTGTAAAAACCGTGTGGCAGCTTAGCCACATCCACGAGCACGAAGAACGCGCCCGCCTTTTGGACCTCGAACGCAAGGGCCGGGGCATGATGGTCGCGCCAGTGGTCGAAAGTACCTCCTATAAGCGCTACGGCATATCCTCATCAGCAGCCGCAGAATTTTATAGTGAAGGCCTGCGCCTAGGCGAAGGCTATCTCGCGCGCGTCAAACGTTTTTGTGAGGAAGAATAGCCATGGCCAAGGAAAAAGAAAAAAAGACCAATGCCATGCGCATTGTAGAGCGCGCCAAGGTGGATTATAACGAATACCACTACGCCTGGAAGGAAGACGAAATCGACGCCGTTCATGTGGCCCAAGAAATCCAAAAGCCCGAGGACAAGGTTTTTAAAACCCTCGTCGCCGTAGGTGACAAAACAGGCCCCGTGGTAGGTGTGATTCCAGCAAACAGCGAGCTCGATCTCAAAAAATTTGCCCGTGCCAGTGGCAACAAGCGCGTAGAAATGCTTCATCTCAAGGATTTGGAAAAAACCACCGGCTACATTCGCGGCGGTTGCTCGCCTATTGGCATGAAAAAAGACTATCCCGTGTATGTAGGCGAGGAAATTGAGCTCATAGACGAAATTATCGTATCCGCCGGACGCCGTGGTCAGCAAATGGGCTTCACACCCGAAGCCTTCATAAACGTAGCCCACGCCCACATTGCAGACATCACCAAGGAATAAGGAGAGCATTATGGCAAATTACATAGTAACAGGTGGCTCCCGTGGTATCGGCGCAGCCATTGTCCGCAAATTGGCCAGAGAAGGCCACAGCGTGTGCTTCATCTACAAAGAACGCGTAGAAACAGCCCATAGCCTTGCCAAGCTCCTGCGCGCCGAAGGCTGCGATGTATACGGCATAGAGTGCGATATTCGCGATGGCGCCCGCGTAGCCCTTATTATGGAGGACATCTTAGAGCATTGGGATGGTCACGTAGATGGCCTCATTAACAGCGCCGGCATCAGTCGCAACGGCCTCATTCAAGATATGCTCGATATAGAATGGCAGGAAGTGTTTGATACCAACGTCCACGGCAGTTTCTACTGCATCAAAGCCGTGCTGCCTAGCATGATTCACGCCAAAAGTGGCGTCATCATCAACATAAGCTCCATTTGGGGCGCCTACCCAGCCTCCACCGAGGTCGCTTACAGTGCCTCCAAAGGCGCCATCGACGCCATGACCCGCTCCCTAGCAGCCGAGCTCGCCTACAGCGGCATCCGCGTCAACGCCGTCGCCCCAGGCGTCGTGCAAACCGATATGCTCATGAGCCTCGACAGCGACACCATCAAAACCCTAGGCGAAGAAATCCCATCCGGCCGCTTCGCCACCCCAGAAGAAATCGCCGAAAACGTCAGCTTCCTCCTAAGCGACAAAGCCAGCTACATCACCGGCCAAATCATCACCATAGCAGGCGGGTATGTAATATAGGAGAGGCGCTATGGTGATGGAAAATAATAAACTGAGTGGCATAGTTCAAAAGTACGATTCCACAGCGCGCGGGCGCTTGCGAGAATCAGAAAACGCTTATCGCAGAATATTTACGAACGAGGCGTAGATGATGCTGACCTTGGTCGTATTCAATCGAGAGGCAATCAAGCTTTGTTTGGTGGCTATAAAACAGAAGATCTATAACAACAATCCCCCACCTCGCGAATTTTGCGAAGTGGGGGATTGTTTTATTTGTTAGCTTCTTGCCATACCGTCGACGCTTAGGACGACGCCTGTGATGTAGGAGGCTTCGTCGGAGGCTAGGAAGACGAAGGCGTTGGCGATGTCTTCTGGCTTGCCTAGGCGGCCTAGTGGGATTTGGGCGATGAGTGGCTTAATGACTTCCTCTGGCACGGCTTTCATCATGTCGGTTTCGATGATGCCTGGGGCCACGGCGTTCACGCGGATGCCTTGTGGGCCCAGCTCGCGGGCGAGGGAAAGGGTGAGGCCGTTGACGGCGAACTTGGAGGCCGGATAGGCAAGGCCGGAGGTTTGGCCGTAGATGCTGACCATGGAGGAGGTGTTTAGGATAACGCCTTTGTGGTTGGCAATCATGCATTCAGATGCGGCCTTGGTGGCGTTGAACACGCCTTTGACGTTGAGGTCCATGACCTTGTCGAAGGTTTCGTCGGTGTATTCGCTAAATGGCGTACTTTCGGATACGCCAGCGTTGTTAACAAGAATATCGAGGCAGCCGTAGTTTTGGGTCACGTCCATAAAGGCGGCGCGTACAGAATCGAGGCTGCTCAAATCTGGACTAATGCCGGCAATGGCAGAGGACGGAAATTCTTTCTTGAGCTTGGCCACAGCCTTATCGGCGTTTTCTTGGCGGCTTGCTGTGATGATAACGGTAGCGCCTTCTCGCAAAAAGGCTTGAGCTGTAGCATAACCAATACCGCGGCTCCCGCCAGTAACAAGGGCAACTTTGTCTTTGAGTCTCATAAGTATTCCTCCTTGTTGATTATTAAAGCTTGGGTTAATCATAGTTTAATATATGACAGGTCAGGAAATGTTATGGAAAAGAAAAAATTACCAAAAGTTTCAAAAGAAATTCTAATGATTCTGTTCATTCGTGTCAAATGATGCGCATTTTGACGAGAATGAGCAGATTGTGACGCGCATACACAAAAAAGCCAGGCTTCTCTCGACTCCTGAGTGGAAGCGCTGGCTTTTTTGCGTAGTTAGGAAGGTGTGCTATGTTCTTGTTTAAAGTGGGATGATATTGAGGCGGTCGATTTTCCCTTTTCTGTTTACCGAGGAGAGATAGGCCACAACGGGGACGGATTTGCCTTGGTAAACAATGAAGTACCAGGCCACGTTTTCCTCCATAAAGTTAACGCCGCTGATGGTAAATGGCCCGCGGTTGAAGCCAAATTTGTTGTGAAACATCATTTCAATGGCCATTTTGCCGGAGAGGTAGAGGGTGTCGCCGCCCACCTTCCCCCAAGGGAAGGCTTTTGCTTATTCTTCAAAAGTTTCTTTTTGCATGCACATTTTAGGTTTATCGACAGCCTGTAGCCCCTAATGGCTGGTGCTGGTAGTCGAAGCTCGGCTCAGACCCCATAAGCACAAAAAAACCAGCGCTCGTTGAGCACTGGTTATGCGGATGAAGGGACTTGAACCCATACACCTTGCGGTATGCGCACCTGAAACGCACGCGTCTGCCGATTCCGCCACATCCGCAAATCTATATTTTAGTTTACACGTGTGTGCATTTCCTGTCAAGAAAAAAGCGCGCATCTTGTTATTATTGCTCCATGGCGCTACAATGAAACCACGAGAAAGGAGAGGGCCATGGCTACAATGACAAAGCGGGCAATGGTGGCTTCCCTCAAGAAGCTCCTCACCGAAAAGCCCCTAGACAAAATCACCATCACAGATATTACCGACGATTGCGGCATGAGCCGTATGAGCTTTTATTATCATTTTAAAGACATCTACGACCTTGTAGAATGGGCCTGCGAGGAGGATGCCAAGCGCTTTTTAGAAGGCAAGCGCTCCCGCGCCACCTGGCAGGAGGGCTATATCGCCGTGTTTGAAGAAATCAAACGCGATGCCCCCTTTGTGCTCAATGTGTACCGCAGCGTGAGCCACGACAAGCTCGAAGACTATTTGCACAAGGTCTGCTTTGACCTCCTCTATGCCGTGGTCGAAGAAGAAAGCCAAGGCACCAAGGCGCGCGAGGAGGACAAAATATTCGTAGCCAATCTCTACAAATACGCCTTCGTGGGCCTTGTGCTCGACTGGATACGTACCGGCATGAAGGAAGAACCGGCGGTTATTGTGGCTAAGCTATCAGCCGTCATGGAAGGCCGTTTTCGCCAGGCGCTGGTGGCTTTGGGAGAAAAAAACTAAACAATATGGGCGCAGTGATAAAAATTTTATCATTGCGCCTTTTTTGTTTATGGTGGGCGGCGTGCAATTGGGGTAAGCTAGGGGCAAATAGAAACGGAGGAATAAATCATGTATTATTCAAGCGGTAACTACGAAGCCTTTGCCCGTCCATTAAAGCCCGAAGGCGTGGACCACAAATCGGCTTATCTCGTTGGCTCGGGCCTTGCGAGCCTTGCTGCAGCCTGCTTCTTGGTGCGCGATGGCCAAATGAAGGGCGAGCACATCCACATTTTGGAAAAAGCCGACCATGCTGGCGGCGCCCTAGACGGCGATTATTTGCCAAACGTGGGCTATGTGATGCGCGGTGGGCGCGAAATGGACAATCATTTTGAATGTATGTGGGACCTTTTCCGCTCCATTCCATCCATAGAAACCGAAGGCGTGAGCATTTTGGACGAATATTATTGGCTCAACAAGCGCGATCCCAACTATTCCCTTTGCCGTGCCACCGTCGATTGCGGTGAGGATGCACGCACCGAAAACAAGTTTGGCCTAAGCGACGAAGACGCCATGACCCTCATGAAGCTCTTCTTTACCCCAGACGAAGCCCTCTACGATGTAAAAATCACCGATTTGTTTGATGATAGCATTTTTAATACCAACTTTTGGATGTATTGGCGCACCATGTTTGCCTTCAAAGACGACCAAAGCGCCCTCGAAATGAAACGCTATATGCAGCGCTACGTGCATCATATTGGCGGTCTGCCAGATTTTACAGCCCTGCGCTTTACCAAGTACAACCAGTACGAATCCATGGTCCTGCCAATGGTGAAATACCTCGAGGACCACGGCGTGCTCTTCCACTACAACACCGCCGTGACCGATATCAAGGTCGATAGCGTCGCTGGTCAAAAGCTCGCCCGCACCATCATGCTCCAAACCGAGGAAGGCGAGGAACACATCGACCTCACCGAAAACGACCTCGTTTTTGTCACAAACGGCAGCAACGTAGAAAACGCCACCTATGGCTCCCAAACCACCGCCACAGGCATGGACAGCGAGATTCATCCAGGATCCAGCTTTGACCTATGGCGTAAGCTCGCCGCTCAAGACGACGCCTTTGGCCGTCCAGACAAATTCTGCACCGACGCAGAGGACAGCAACTGGGTCAGCGCCACCGTCAACACCCTAGATGGACGCATCTTGCCATACATCCAAAAAATCTGCCGCCGCGATCCCCTCTCGGGTGGCGTGGTAACAGGCGGCATTGTCACCGTCAAAGACTCCTCCTGGCTCCTCAGCTGGACCATTAACCGCCAGCCACAGTACAAGAGCCAGCCAAAGGGCCAGGTGCTCGTATGGCTCTACGGGATGTACTCCGACCGTGACGGCGATTATATCAAAAAGCCAATGCGCGATTGCACTGGCGAAGAAATTTGCCAAGAATGGCTCTACCATCTCGGTGTGCCAATGGATGAAATTGCCGATATGGCCGCCCACAGCGCCAACACCGTGCCAGTCATGATGCCATTTGCCTCAGCTTACTTCCAACCACGCACCGCAGGCGATCGTCCAGACGTGGTCCCAAAAGGCAGCCGCAACCTCGCCTTCATTGGTAACTTTGCCGAAACCCCACGCGACACCGTGTTCACCACAGAATATAGTATCCGTACCGCCATGGAAGCCGTCTACACCCTCTTAAATATTGACCGCGGCGTGCCAGAGGTATGGGGCAGCGTCTACGACATCCGCGATTTGCTCAACGCCACCGTAGCCATGCGCGACGGCAAAACCATCCTCGATATGGACCACAGCCTCCTGGAAAAAATAGCCCTCAAAGAGCTCCTCAAAAAAACCAAAGGCACCGAGCTAGAACAACTCCTCAAAGCCCACGGCGTCATCTAAAAACCTTGCGCACGTGAGCATGACGTGCTCTACTGAATATAGAAAAAGGTGCCACCAGCAAACGGTTGGCCCCTTAGAAAATGACATTAAAATAACCGCAAAGGGCGAGCGGTTATTTTTTTGTGCAAAGACAACAGAAATAGGGCATTTATGCAGAATGAACCATCTCGATACAAAAATAAGTCCTTCTCCCTCATCGGG
The DNA here is from genome assembly GCA_934229395.1 of uncultured Peptococcaceae bacterium. GTDB lineage: Bacteria > Bacillota > Peptococcia > Peptococcales > Peptococcaceae > UMGS1590. Next base: position 20,415 of record CAKQDL010000017.1, read on the forward strand.
AGAGAAGGTGGCACCCATAGGGTGACGGATGAGGGGACAATGAGCGCCAGCGCGAATAACCGTGTCAGCAGAGCGCCTGCAAAACCACACTTGCGCATACAAAAAAGGATACTCCGCTTGGCGTATCCTTTTTAATTGCAAATGTTAGCGGCCCACGCGGGCTTGTTTTACTTGAGGCATAGCGCCCAAGATTGGTGAGAGCACAGTAGCAATAATCAGCCCGCTCACACCTTGGATGCAGTTGGCTGGAATAGAAGCCGCCGCTGCAGCACCATAGATGAAGAATTCGAATGCAAAATAGCCACCAGCCACGAGCACAATATCAATCACGCCACCAGCCACAGCGCTCATAATGTAGCCGCGGTTGTTGTCAGGCAAACGACGTGCCACCTTGGCAGTAAGGTAAGCAATAGCGCCCTTGATCACAAAGGTAGCCGGCACATAAAGGAAATAGCCGCCAATCAGGTCGCTCATGCCAGAGCCAATAGCAGCAGCCAAGAAGCCATAGCGAGGCCCCAAGACAAGACCACAAAGAATAACCAGCGCATCCCCTGGATGAATATAGCCAGAGGTAGCCGGGGTAGGAATGCGAATAACCATCGTAGCAGCACAGGTAAGCGCCGCAAAAAGTGCAGTAAGCACAATCGTTTGAGTGCGTTGTTTCTGAGTCAAAGTAATCTCTCCCTTTTAAGAACTGCCCTCATCATAGGACAAAATTGAACCTAAAAAAAGAGCCAGATGAGAAACACTTTACAGGCCAGATAACCAAACTGGCCTGTGAATTTTGCAGGAAGTGGCGAGTGGGCAGTGAGCGGAGGCGAGAAACCAGGCTAGAGCCTTCTAGCGAGGAGAAGGGGGAGTGCTTGCGGTGGATGAGGGCAACGAGGCGCCTTGGCGCCGGACGTGTGGTATGCATAGAATGGCAAATGTAGCAGAAGCGTCCATGCATTTGCCAGCGTGGGCAGAGGCGTGGCTATTCACAGGCAAGCGGTAGCGGCGACCTTCCGTGGCCCCCTCAGTCCTCTGACAAAAACCGTGTCAGAGGTCAGCTCCCCTCGAGGGAGCACCTTACTTGTGTCCTAGCGCCAGTGGTGCGGAACCAAGCCAAATTGTTGCGCGCAACAAAAAAACGCCCTGTGGGGGGCGTTTTAGTCTATGCTTCTGCGGCCTTCTAAGGCGCGGGATAGGGTCATTTGGTCGGTGTATTTGATGTCGCTGCCGGCGGCCATGCCTTGGGCGATGCGGCTTAGGCGGATATCTGTACCCTTTAGGAGGGAGATGAGATAGAGTGCTGTGGCTTCGCTTTCTACATCGGAATTGAGAGCCAAGATGACTTCTTTTATGGGCTCCTGGCTGAGGCGCTCTAGGAGCTCACGGATGTGCAAATCCTTTGGGCCTACGCCGTCTATGGGGCTAATGACGCCGCCTAGCACGTGGTAGAGGCCGTGGAAGGCGCCGCTTTGCTCTATGGCTAGGATGTCGCGGGCTTCTTCTACCACGCAAAGGATGGTTTGGTCGCGCTTGGGGTTACGGCAGATGCTGCATTCTTCGCCGTCGGTGAGGTTGAAGCAGCGCTTGCAATAGCCTATGGCGTGACGGCCGTTGTAGACGGCTTTTGCCAAGGTGTCACTCACTTCTTCTGGCGCTTGCAAGAGATGGTAGACGAGCTTTTCGGCGCCGCGTCGGCTGATGCCTGGCAGGCGCGCGAAGGCGTCGACCATTTCGCCGATGGCGTCCTCAAAGGTGCGCATTAGAACATGCCGCCCATGCCGCCAGGCATCTTCATGCCCTTGGTGAGGCTGCTCATTTTTTCTTCGCTGGTTTTGGCTGCGGTTGTGAGGGCGTCGTTGGTGGCTGCTACAATAAGGTCTTGGAGCATTTCGATATCGTCTGGATCAACGACTTCTTCTTTGAGCGCTACAGAGAGCACTTGGTTGGCGCCGTTTACAGTTACCTTGACAACGCCGCCGCCGGCGGTACCTTCAAATGGGGTTTCGGCGAGCTCGTCTTGGAGCTTTGCCATGTTGCGTTGCATCTTTTGCATTTGTTTCATCATGTTTTGCATATTAGCCATAATAGGGCCTCCTTGTTAGTTGTCTATGATTTCTATAGGTACATCGCCAAAGACCTGGCGTACGCCTTCGACCAAATCAATGGTTGGCTCTTGGGTGTCGTCGTCTTCGAGGATGCATTCAAAGCGTAGGGGATGGGGATAAAAATGCGCCAAGGTATCAGATAATATTTTTTGGTTGTCGCTAAGCTTCATCTGCTTGCAGTTAAAAATAGCGGCGCGTGGAAAATAAAGGGTCAAGACGCCGTTATCTACACCGCGCAGGGTGCAGGGCTTGACAAAGGCGTGAATGCGAATGCTCACGTCTTTGAGGGCTTCGATCACCTGTGGCCACACCTGGTTGAGGGTGGCGAGGGCCTCGGCGTCGCTTGGCGCCGTGGTACTTGGCTGTGGTGCCTCCATGGCGGCTGGCGCTTGTGGGGCGCTTGCGGCCGGCTTTTGTGGCGTCGCGGTGCTTGTTGGCTCTGGTGCGGCGGGCGCTTGGACTACGACCTTGCGCGCGCGTGGCGCTGGCGCTTCTTCTTGATGGAGGGTGAGGAGCATATCAATCAGACTAAGCTCCAAAACAAGCTCGCCATCGGGGGCAATGCGCAGCTCACGTTCACGCTCTGAGGCTTGGCTTAGGAGCTTTTGCAGCTGTGAGAAGCCGAGCTGACGGGCATGAGCCACCATATACTCGGGCCACTGGCCTTCGGGCGCTGCTTGGCCAGCGCGGATGAGGAGCAAGTCGCGCAATTGACGAATGATGCTCGCTAGGAGGGCCTTGGGCTCTGCACCTTGGGTGCTGAGGTCCGCCAAAAGGTCAAAAATGGCCTTGGTATCGCCCAAAAGAAGGGCGTCAAAAAGCTTTTCCATGGCCTCGTCCTCAAGCCCGCCCACAAGGGAGAGGACGGCGGCCTTGTCCACATAGTCACCGCCAAAGGCAATGGCTTGGTCCAAAAGGGAAATGGCGTCGCGCATACCGCCTTGGGCGTGCTTGGCAATGAGCCCGAGGGCTTCTTTTGAGGCATCGATGCCTTCTTGGTCGACGATATCGCGCAGATGCTTTGCCAAGAGGGCGGGGCTGATGCGGTGGAAGTCGAAGCGCTGGGTGCGCGAGAGCACGGTTTTTGGCACCTTTTGTGGATCGGTGGTGGCCAAAATAAAAAGCACATGCTCTGGTGGCTCTTCAAGGGTTTTTAGTAGGGCATTGAAGGCCTCGGTGGTGAGCATGTGCACTTCGTCTATAATATAGACCTTGCGCTTGCCCACTGAGGGTGCAAATCGCACCTGTTCGCGTAGGTTGCGGATTTCGTCGATGCCACGGTTGGAGGCTGCGTCAATTTCTACCACATCGAGAAAGACTTCGTCGTTGATGGCTTGGCAATTGGCGCAGACGTTGCATGGCTCGCCATCTACGGGCGAGAGGCAGTTGACGGCCTTGGCCAAAATTTTGGACGTGGACGTCTTGCCGGTGCCGCGAGGGCCGCAAAACAAGTACGCATGGGCAATGCGGTTGGTGCGAAGAGCGTTTAGGAGCGTTTGGGAAATGGCGTCCTGACCAATGAGGGTCTTAAAATTTTGGGGACGGTAGACGCGGTATAGGGCCTGATAGCTCAAAAAACACCCTCCTTTGACTTAGTTGGTTGTACAGTTGATGATGGAATTGATGCTTGCCTTAAGCTCTGTCTTGTAATTTTCCACCCCTGGTTGGTTGAATGGGTCTACGCCTGTAAGGTAGCAGCTCATGGCGCAGGCCTTTTCGAAGAAGTAGACGATTTCGCCAAAGGTAAAGGCGGAAATTTCGCTGATAGAGAGGAGCACATTTGGTGTGTTGTTGACCTGGTGGGCCTTGCACACGCTGTGGCGGATGATGTCGTTGAGGCAATGGAGGCTGGTGCAGCTGCCGGCAACGCCATCCGGAATTTTGATTTTGTCTTCAATGTTGGACACAAAGAGCACTGTTTCGATAAAATCCTGGCGCCCTTCTTGCAAAAATTGGCCCAAGGAATGGAGGTCGGTGGTCATTTGCATGGCCGCAGGGAAGAGCCCCTTGCCGTCCTTGCATTCGCTTTCAGCAAAGAGCTGGCGCAGCCATTCGGTGAAGTAGAAGAGGTTGCCTTCGTACACTTCAAAAATTTCCATGCGCTTGCCGGCCTTGGATTGTAAATAGCGGGTGGCCGCGTATTGGTAGCAGTCGTTGTCGGCTAAGGATAGCTCCATAAACATGGTGGCCGATTGGCGCGCGCCGCGGATGATTTCTTTAATGTCGATGCCGGCCACAGCCAAAGGAAAGAGCCCCACCGCTGTGAGCACCGAGTAGCGGCCGCCAATGTTGGTAGGGATTTCTAGGCAGCAAATGTGGTAGGATTCGGCCTCAAGCTGCAAAGCGCCCTTGTCTTGGTCGGTGATGATGGTGATGTGGTCGTTGTACTTCTCACCGTAGCGGTTCATAAGTGCCTGCTTTAAAATGGCGTAAATCACCTTTGGCTCTGTGGTGGTGCCAGATTTGGATACCATACAGATGCAGATTTCCTCAGCAGGATCCTCCACAATGTCAATGAGGTGGTTGTAGTAATGGCTAGAGAGATGATGACCGGCGAAGATGATTTCTGGGTGTCCGATGCCATGGGTTTTGGCAAAAGGTGGCACAAGAAGCTGCATACCAGCAATGGTGCCCAAATAGGAGCCGCCAATGCCAATGACGATGAACACGGAGCACTTGTTGCGTACCTTTTCGGCGTGATGGTTAATGGCATTTAAGGTTTCATCAGACACTTGGAATGGATATTCCACCCAACCGCACATAAGGTCAGGCTTATGATGAAGATGCTCGTGAATTTCGGCCACACGTGCCGCCAGAGCAGGGTCTGATAAATCTGTATGCGCGTTTGTAAAATCCGCTTGAATCAACTTAATGCATCCTCCTTCAGTCGTGCGACTAAATCGTGAAATGCCGAGGTCACATCTTCGCTGAGCGTCCTCGCTGCACTCATGGTTTCCCCGCGCGCGCTGATGTAGCATTTCATTTTTGGTTCGGTGCCGGATGGTCTAAGACAAGCCATCGACCCGTTTGACAGTTCATATTGTATCACATTTTCTGCCGGTAAATCAGCAAACCCGTTGATATAGTCTATTTTTTTTATGACAGAATGCCCGGCGATGGTTTCTGGCGGATAGGCGCGCACGTGGCGCATGAGGGTGTCGCTCACCGATTCCTGGCCAGGGATGGGGTCAAAAACAAGGTTAATGAGGGTATCGCTAAAGTAGCCCACCTTTTGGTAGAGGGCTTCGAGGTGGTCAATAAGGCTCAGGCCGCGGGCTTTGTCGTAGCGGGCCATGGCGCTCACGAGATAGGCGGTTACAATGGCGTCCTTGTCGCGGGCGTGGTTGCCGTAGAGATAGCCGTAGGATTCCTCAAAGCCGAACACAAAGCGCGCGTCAGTGTCTGTTTCGAGCGCGGTGGCCACGGCGCCAATGTATTTGAAGCCGGTGAAGGTTTCTTTGAGGCTAAAGCCGTGGTGACGGGCCACTTCCTTTGGAAAGCTCGAGGTCACAATGGTGGTAACAATGGTGTCGCCAGGGTGGACGCCGGCGGTTTGGGCAATGTAATCAATCAAAAGGGCACCGAGCTCGTTGCCGGTGATGCGCACCCATTGGCCGTCTTTGTCCTTGGCAGCTACGCCGATGCGGTCGCTGTCGGGATCGGTGGCCAACAGAAGGTCGCAGTCCTTTTCTCGGGCCAGAGCAAAAAGACCGTCAAAGGCCACAGAGAGCTCTGGGTTTGGCGTGGCAATGGTTGGGAAATGGCCGTCTGGCGCAAATTGATTGTCCACAAGGTGGAGGGAGAAGCCGTTGCGCTCAAGGAGCGCGCGCACAGGCGCACCACCTACACCGTGGAGTGGCGTGTAGCCAATGGTGAGAGCGGTGTCTGGGCAGGTATCGAGAGGGCGCACGGTTTTTTCAACGAGGTCGAGATAGAGATTGAGCGCGTCGTGCAGGAGCACAATGCTGCCTTCTTCGACAAGGGCATAAAAATCCTTTTGTGCAGGCAGAGGCTTGCCGTCAATATAAGGCGCGGCGGCAGTGGTGACGGCGTTGGCGTCTTGGGCGTTCAATTGGCAGCCTGTGCGGTCGTAGGCCTTGTAGCCGTTGTAATCCTTGGGATTGTGGCTGGCGGTAATCATAATGCCGCCGTCGCAGCCAAAATGGCGCACGCTCCAAGAAAGAATTGGCGTGGCTGTTGGACTGTCCCAAAGGAGGACCTTGTGGCCAAAGCTGGCCAAAACCTGGGCCGTCACGCGGGCAAATTCGATATGGTTGAGGCGGCTATCGGTAGAAATCACCACAGTGGCGTTGGGTTTACCTAGGCCAATGAGCCGGTTGGCAATGCCAGCGGTGGCGTAGGACACGGTAAAACGGTTCATGCAGTTGGTGCCCATGCCCATAATGCCGCGCAGGCCAGCGGTGCCAAAATGAAGGTTGGCGCCAAAGGCCTTGGCAAGGCGGATGGTATCGCCTTCCATGGCTTTGAGTTCGGCGCGTTCGTTTTCGGTCAGATCGGTGCGCGCGCACCAATTTTTGTAAGCTGTTTGGGCGTTCATTACTTGTCCTCCAAGGCGCTAAAGGCATCAGAAAGGGTCACAAATTCGGCCACAGAAAGGCTTTCGGCACGGCGGGTGCCATCAATGGCAGCGCTTTCTAGGGCAGTGGCAATGGCGTCCTTAGGTAGGCCTATGGAAGAAAGAGCGTTGCGCAGGGTTTTGCGGCGTTGGCTAAAGGCTGCCTTTACGGTGCGGCGGAGCATTTTGTCGTCCTTCGCTTGAATAGGGCGTTCCTTATAAGGCACAAGGTGCAAAATGGTGGAATCCACATCTGGTGGCGGGGTAAAGGCCTTGCGACCCACATCAAAGGCGCAGGAGGCTTCGCAGAGGTATTGCACCATCACCGTCACAGCGCCATAGGTGCGGCCGCCTGGCTTGGCGCAGAGGCGGTCGGCCACTTCCTTTTGCACCATAATAACAAGCTCATCCACACGGTTCATATCTTCTAAAACGTGCATAATAAGGGGTGTGGTGATGTAATAAGGCAAATTGGCCACAAGCTTGTAGCGACCTGTTTCGCCGAGCTCGCTTTCCATAAGGGCATCGAGGTCGGTGGTCAGGGCATCGCCAAAAACGAGGGACACGTTGTCTAGGGCGCTGAGGTTGTCCTTTAAAAGAGGGGCCAGGCTTTTGTCGATTTCTATGGCCAACACCTGCTTGGCACGGCTAGAGAGGGCAGCGGTGAGGGCGCCAGCACCAGGGCCAATTTCTAATACCTTGTCCCCTTCTTCCCAATGGCACACATCGGCAATGCGTCCCAAAAGAGCGGGATCAGAAAGAAAGTTCTGGCCAAATTTCTTTTTTAGGGTAATATGGTGTTGTTTTAGCTGATCACTCAGATTCATGATTGTCCTCCAATTGTTGTAGAGCCTCTAGGATAATGGCCTCCTCTGGGGCAAAGGCGTTGAGTCTTTTGAGAAGAGTTTTGGCGTTGGCGGAGCCTATGTGCATCAAATCGCAAAAGGCCGTGCGTTTTTCCTTGGCGCCAGCGCCGCCGGTGAGGCCCCATTTCATAAGGTCGGTCATGGTGTAGCGGGCGTTGTTTGTGGCTTCGGTGGCGTAGGCCTTGTGGAGAGCCTCCAAAATCACCTCTGGCTTGGCGTATTCCACGCCGAGCTTGCCAGTAACTGGATGGCGGGCGTCGCGCCGCGAAATAAAGGCGTGCTTGGCCGTTGGCACCACCTCGCTCACGCGGTTGCGAATGAGGGTGCCGGGCACATCGGGGTCGGTGAGCACAATAAGGTCTGCGTGCTTGCTTGCGTTTTCAATATCGCGAAGGCGCTTGCCCTCGAGGCCCATGCCGTTTGTAATAAGCACCGTTGCGTCTACAGCGCGCAGCACAGCGGCCACGTCGTCCTTGCCTTCTACAACGATGATTTCCTTGATTGCTTCTTTCATCAAAAGTCCTCGCTTGTACGTACATTAATCATCCCCTCATTATAACCTGTGGGCCGTGGACTGGCAAGGAGACGTGCGCTGGGTAGGAAAAACTTTTGGCCACTCGCCCGGCGTCTAAAACGGCTGGTGGTTAAAAATGGACAAAAAAAGAAGGACGCGCACACAATTGGGGGGGTGTGTGCGCGTCCACAAGAAGATGCTAGTTGAGAAACGCAAAGAATCCAGGAGAATTATACGTGTCTCTCGCTCCTTAGAGCTTGAATGCATTATAGAACAAAAAATGGCATTATACAAGACTTTTTTGCAGAAAAAACATAAGCAAAATGAATTATTATATAACAGTTTAACTTGAGCAAATACGCAAGTTGTAGATGTTGAAAAGGGAATAGTGAGTGTGTTATACTGTACACCAAGCTTAGATATAGATTAAGGAGGATTCATCATGGCAGATGAAGCATTGCAACAACATCTTAGTGAAATCGAAAAGGCCGCTGAGCGCCTCAAGGGCGTAGCAGCAGAAACGCCTATGATTCACAGCACCTATTTTTCACAGGAATCCGGCAATGACATTTGGATTAAGCCAGAGAACTTGCAAAACACCGGCAGCTTTAAGCTCCGTGGCGCCTACAACCGCATTTCTCAGCTCACCGAAGAGGAGCGCGCACGCGGTATTGTAACAGCGTCTGCAGGCAATCATGCTCAAGGTGTGGCTTATGCAGCCCAGCACTACGGCTGCCCATGCACCATCATTATGCCAGAGGTAACACCTCTTATTAAAATTAAAAGCGCCAAGGAAAAAGGCGCCAACGTGGTCATCTACGGCGAAAACTACGACCAAGCCTATCGCCGTGCCCTAGAAGTGGCTGTGGAAACAGGCGGTCTCTTTATTCACGCCTACGACGATTACGGTGTCATCTGCGGCCAAGGCACCATTGCCTACGAAATGCTCATAGAAAACCCAGACCTCGACGAAATTTTGGTACCAGTTGGTGGCGGCGGCCTCATCAGTGGTGTGGCTCTAGCAGCCAAGGCCATGAAGCCAGACATCCGCATCACCGGCGTTGAGCCAGAAGGCGCAGCCAGCATGAAACTTTCCCTAGACCGCGGTAAGGTCACCCCATTCGGAAAGCTTTCTACCTGCGCAGAAGGTGTTGCTGTAAGCGAAGTTGGTCAAAACACCTTCAAATACGTGAGCGAATACGTTGATGGCATCATCACCGTTAACGAAACAGAAATCATGGAAGCTGTCCTCTCTTTGCTCGAAAAGCACAAGCTCGTAGCAGAAGCCAGTGGCGCACTACCATTTGCAGCCCTCAAGCATCTCAACAGCTGCAACAAGAAGGTGGGCTGCGTCATCAGCGGTGGCAACATCGACATGGTCACCATCTCCTCGATGATTCGCTCCGGCCTTGTTACCAGCGGCCGTATCTTCGCCTTTAGCGTAGAGCTTCCAGACGCACCAGGCCAGCTCCTTTTGGTGGCAAAAACCATCAGCGAGCTCAGCGGCAACATCATCGGCCTTGATCACAACCAGTTCAAAGCCAAAGACCGCTTCAACCGCGTTGTGCTCGAAGTCACCGTAGAAACCAACGGCCACGAACACGTAGCCCAAATCATCAAAGCCCTCGAAGACAAAGGCTTTGAAATCCACCGTCAATATTAATACATAAAGCCTTCCCTTTATGAGAAGGCTTCTTTTATTGAAAGGAAGGACCATGACACAAAAGGTTATTATAGATTGCGATCCTGGTATTGATGATTCCTTGGCGCTTATGCTTGCTCTCAAGTCGCCGGAGCTCGAGGTTATGGGTATCACCATTACCTGTGGCAATGCGCCAGTCGATATGGGGGGCGCCAATGCTTTAAAAATACTCGAGCACATGGATAGACTTGACGTGGGCGTGTACAGGGGCGCCGAGCAGCCTCTTGAAATCGCCTTTACCAACGCCCTCGATACCCACGGCGCCGACGGCCTAGGCGAAAGCTTCTTGCCCGAGGTCCGTGGCGCTGCTGTGCAGGAAGAAAGTGCCCTGGACTTTATGAAGCGCGCTCTTATGGAAGAGGGCTGCATGGTGATTGCCCTAGGGCCTATGACCAACCTTGCTCGCCTAGCCCAAGAGGCGCCAGAGACCTTTGGCCGCATCACCCGCCTTGTATCCATGGGTGGCAACCACCGTAGCCATGGCAATTGCTCGCCAGTGGCAGAGTATAACTATTGGTGCGACCCTCACGCCGCCGCCATTGTCTTTGAGGCCATGGCCGAGCGGGGCAAAAAGGTAGAAATGATAGGCCTCGATGTGACCCGAAAAATCGTCCTCACGCCAAGCCTGCTTTCCTATATAGAGCGCCTCCGTCCAGAAGAAGGCGCCTTTATCCGCGCCATCACCAAGTTTTATTTTGACTTCCATTGGCGCTACGAGCACCTCATTGGTTGTGTCATCAACGATCCCCTCGCCGTAGCCTACGCCGTAAACCCAAGCCTTTGCCAAGGCTTTGAAGCCTATACCCAAATCGCTACTGAAGGCATTGCCCGCGGCCAAAGTATCGCCGACGAAATGCACTTCTACCAAAAACCAGCCAACGCCCGCATCCTCACCCAGGTCGACGCAAAAGCCTTCTTCCGCCACTTCCTAAGCCGCATCCTAGATACGGAGGAAGCGAACCTCGATTTGGTGGATGTGCTTGTAGGAGAATAGAGTTTATTAAGAAAAAGAAAAGTGTTATTGTGATTGCTACAAAAAATTGTTCTAATAAAAATAGATATAAAGGTATCTTTCGAGAGCGTTCCTGCCATATAAGTGGAAGATTTTAACCTCAAAGGGAGCGCAAGCTCCCTTCAAACTGTAGAAAAAGTATGATTTAAAATTGAAGCATGTATGCATTTGCAAAGACTTCCCCCTTGAGGGGGAAGGCAGACTGTCGATAAAGGTATATTTTCAGCATAGACGTGTATGCATTCGTGAAGCCTTGCCACTTGAGGGGGTAAGGTGGGTTTTCTGGAGCAGGGCGAAAGAAAACTCGGATGAGGGTGTGTTTTCACCGCACTTTGCAGCTAAATCGATTATTCGCTCCGCTCATACCCCTCATCCGTCGGCTACGCCGCCACCTTCCCCTCATGTGGGGAAGGCTAAGCGGAATCTAGAAAACTTTCTATTTGCATACACATTTTAGGTTTATCGACAAGCTGACTTCCCCCTTGAGGGGGAAGGTGGATTTTTCACATGTTTTTCGTGAAAAATTCGGATGAGGGTGTGTTTTCACCGTACTTTACAGCTGAATCGATCATTCGCGCTCCGCTCATACCCCTCATCCGTTGGCTACGCCGCCACCTTCTCCCTAGGTGGAGAGTCAAGTCCAAATTAGTGTGTAAAATACCTTTAGGTATTAATCGTGCGTGTCATCTGCTCTAGAACTCAAGCCGCT
>CAKQDL010000018.1 GCA_934229395.1 uncultured Peptococcaceae bacterium
GTTTTACCATGGTCAACGTGACCGATGGTACCAATGTTTACGTGTGGTTTTGTACGTTGATATTGTTCTTTTGCCATTTAAAAATTCCTCCTAAATATAATTGGAATAAATTATTTACCGTTGCGCTTAGAAATGATTTCTTCGGCAATGGATTTTGGAACTTCTTCAAAGTGGTCAGATTGCATGGTGTAAACACCGCGACCTTGGGTACGGGAACGAAGGTCAGTTGCATAACCAAACATTTCGGAAAGCGGAACAAAGCCACGAATGATTTGGGTGTTGTCAACAGCTTCCATACCTTCGATACGGCCACGACGGGAGTTCAAGTCGCCCATTACGTCACCCATGTATTCTTCAGGAACGGTGATTTCAATCTTCATTACAGGTTCAAGGATAACAGGATCTGCTTTGATAGCGCAGTTCTTGAATGCCATGGAACCAGCAACCTTAAACGCCATTTCAGAGGAGTCGACATCGTGGTAAGAACCGTCTACCAAGGTAGCCTTGATATCTACAGTTTCATAACCAGCGAGGACACCTGTTTCCATAGCTTCTCTGATACCAGCTTCGATTGGGCTGATGTATTCTTTTGGAACAGCACCGCCGACAATCTTGCTTTCGAAGATAAAGCCGGAACCTGGTTCTAGCGGTTCAAGGTCGATAACAGCGTGACCGTATTGACCACGACCACCGGACTGACGTACGAATTTACCTTCGCCGTGAACAGCCTTGCGGATGGTTTCTTTGTAGGAAACGCGTGGTTTACCGATGTTAGCTTCTACGCCAAATTCTCTCTTGAGACGGTCAACGATGATGTCAAGGTGAAGTTCACCCATACCAGCGATGATGGTTTGACCAGTTTCTTCGTCGGTGTAAGCCTTGAAGGTTGGGTCTTCTTCAGCAAGCTTAGCCAAAGCGATACCCATCTTGTCTTGGTCACCCTTAGAAGCAGGTTCAATAGCGATTTGGATAACAGGTTCTGGGAATTCCATGGATTCAAGAATGATAGGATTCTTTTCATCGCAGAGGGAGTCACCAGTACCAACGTCCTTAAGACCTACAGCAGCTGCGATATCACCAGCGTAAACCTTATCTACTTCTTTACGATGGTTAGCGTGCATCATTACGATACGGCTGATACGTTCGCGCTTGCCCTTGGTAGCGTTGTATACATAGCTACCGCTCTCGAGAGTACCGGAGTACACACGGAAGAAGGTAAGCTTACCAACGTAAGGGTCGGTCATAACCTTAAATGCAAGTGCAGAGAAAGGTTCTTCATCGCTAGGATGACGTTCGGATGGGGTACCATCTTCTAAGGTACCTTCGATAGCAGGAACGTCAACTGGGGATGGGCAGTAGTCAACAACAGCATCGAGAAGGAATTGAACGCCCTTGTTCTTAAAAGCAGAACCGCAAAGAACTGGAACAGTATCGTTTGCGATGGTAGCCTTGCGAATAGCCTTCTTCATTTCCTTAACGGTGAGGGTGCCTTCTTCAAAGAATTTTTCCATCAAATCTTCGTCGAGTTCAGCGATGTCTTCGAGAAGACTTTGATGCATTTCTTCAGCCTGTTCCTTAAGTTCTTCTGGGATTTCGATTTCTTCGTAGTTTACGAGCTCGGTACCTTCTAAGAACTTGTATGCCTTCATTTCAATAAGGTCAATAACACCGGAGAAGTTTTCTTCTGCGCCAATAGGAAGTTGCATGATGAGAGCGTGCGCACCGAGACGTTCCTTAATTTGACGGCAAACGTTCAAATAGTTTGCACCTGTACGGTCCATTTTATTAACGAAAGCAATACGTGGAACATTGTAACGTACAGCTTGACGCCATACGGTTTCGGATTGAGGCTGAACACCAGCAACAGCACAGAATACAGCTACGGTAGAATCCAATACGCGCAAGGAGCGTTCTACTTCAACGGTAAAGTCTACGTGCCCTGGGGTGTCGATGATGTTTACGCGGTTACCCTTCCAAGTTGCAGTTGTAGCTGCAGAAGTAATGGTGATACCACGTTCTTGTTCTTGTTCCATCCAGTCCATGGTAGCTGCGCCATCATGAACTTCACCAATCTTGTGGGAACGGCCAGTATAATAAAGAATACGTTCAGTAGTGGTAGTTTTACCTGCGTCAATGTGCGCCATAATACCAATATTACGGGTTTTTTCAAGCGAATATTCTCTTGCCACTGATAATCCTCCTTAATAATATTATAATTTTGTTGTAGTTTAATCTTACCAACGGTAATGAGCGAAAGCCTTGTTTGCTTCTGCCATTCTGTGGGTTTCTTCTTTTTTCTTTACTGCGCCGCCGGTGTTGTTAGCAGCATCCATGATTTCATTTGCAAGACGCAAATCCATGGTTTTTTCACCACGCTTACGAGCAAAGCCAACCAACCAACGCAAACCGAGAGTTTGACGGCGGTCTGCACGTACTTCGATTGGTACTTGATAGTTAGCACCACCAACACGACGTGCCTTTACTTCAAGTACAGGCATGATGTTCTTCATTGCTTCTTCAAAAACTTCAATTGCTTCATTACCAGTTTTTTCAGCAACCATATCAAATGCGCTGTATACAATATGTTCAGCTGTACCCTTTTTACCATCAAGCATAACCTGGTTGATTAGCTTGGTTACTTGCTTGCTGTTGTAAATTGGATCAGCGAGTACTTCTCTCTTTGGAGCTTGTGCTTTTCTGGACATGAGGGCCTCCTTTCACTATTTAAACCATCCAGAGTTCGTTCCTAATTACTTAGGACGCTTGGTACCGTACTTGGAACGGGATTGTCTACGATCGTTAACGCCTGCTGCGTCCAAGGTACCTCTAACGAGGTGATAACGAACACCAGGAAGATCACGAACTCTACCGCCACGAACGAGTACTACACTGTGTTCTTGAAGATTGTGACCAATCCCTGGAATATAAACAGTTACTTCAGTACCGTTAGTTAGACGTACACGTGCAACCTTACGAAGAGCTGAGTTAGGCTTCTTAGGGGTTGTGGTGTATACTCTGGTGCAAAGGCCTCTCTTTTGAGGGTTACTTTGCAGAGCAGGGGTAGTGGATTTTTTGCGACTGGATTGTCTCCCTTTGCTTACCAATTGGTTAATTGTTGGCATACTGCCACCTCCTTGTAAAATTTGATTTCGTCAATTCACAAAGCGCATGACTGCACGTGGATAATTCCTAGCGGCAGTATGTTTCTTTGAATGTCTGTCTGACGACTCCCATGTTTGTGACTGCTAGGATTCCCTGCATTCGTTGGGACCCTTTCGACAAACACAAGATAGATAATACCACGCCATTTCTCGCGTGTCAATGCTTTTTGTAAAAATTTATATCCACGTTTCCACGTGTATCCTAATCCACGAACGCCCATCGTTGCGCGATTTATACATAATTATGCTCCAATAATCACGATTTTATTCAGTTGTGTTCAATCGTTGTCATCTGTGGAATTTTCTCACTATTTGCCAAGGCTATGAAGCCAGGAGTGTCCAGCAGTCAGAACGAGCGCTTCCAGCTTTGTGTAAGACGCCTTGTGCGCGCAGATTTCGCGCACAAAAAAGCCGGCGAACGAAGAGCGTTCTTCGTCTGCCAGCTTAAACGATTCTATTTTACTGTATTATCCGCCAAGCGATTGATAGCCTTTGCCAAACGAGTGAAATCATCGTTGGCATCCTCTAGCGCTAAGTGCATATCCTTCTTGCTTTCCACCAAGCTCTCTACCGATGCAGTCATATCCTGCACCTTTTTTTGATACAGAAAAATGGTGCCCAAGAGATATGCGATGACCAGGCTTATTAAAGCCGTCATCAAAAAGCCCATGTCTTTCACCTCATTTAAATGAACTGTGTGCATTATTGCAAAATCTATTATAGCACCTAGGTAAAGTTTTTGAAAAGAACTATTTTACCGTTTTGCTCTCGCCCATAGAAAAAAGCCCCTGATTGCTCAGAGGCTTTCTATATTTATTCTATATTTATTAGATGAACACTGGTGGACGCTTTTCCTTGTCTTCCTTGGCTGCGCCTTCTCCCTCGTTAAGATTATCTGCGTCCAAGTTATATGGATTTTCGATGGTGTCTTCTTCAAGTTCAATCTTTCTATAGTGACGCATACCGGTACCAGCTGGAATGAGCTTCCCTAGAATAACGTTTTCCTTTAGACCAATGAGATAGTCGTTCTTCCCCTTGAGGGCAGAATCGGTAAGTACCTTGGTGGTTTCTTGGAAGGACGCTGCAGAAAGGAAGGAATCGGTGGCGAGGGCTGCCTTGGTGATACCGAGGAGCTGTACTTCGCCAACTGCTGGGGTAAGTCCTTCTTTTTCAAGACGTTCGTTTTGTTCATCAAAGTCGATGATGTCGACTTGGCTACCTGCGAGGAAGTCGCTATCGCCAATGGATTCAATCTTCACCTTGCGCATCATTTGACGAACCATAACTTCGATGTGCTTATCGTTGATATCTACCCCCTGCAAACGGTATACCTTTTGTACTTCGCGCAAGAGGTATTCTTGTACGCCTAGAGGTCCCTTGATAAGCAAAAGGTCTTGAGGGCTAATGGAACCTTCGGTGAGCTCTTGACCAGCTTCAACGGTTTGACCGTCCATAACTGCCAAGTGTGCTGCGAACGGAATGGTGTAAGCGTGTGCTTCACCGCTTTCGGTGATTACGCTGACTTCGGTACGGCCCTTGTTTTCGCCAATAGATACACGGCCATCCACTTCACTGATGACGGCTTGACCCTTAGGACGACGTGCTTCAAACAATTCTTCGACACGAGGAAGACCCTGGGTGATGTCGCCGCCGGCAATACCACCGGTGTGGAAGGTACGCATGGTAAGCTGGGTCCCCGGTTCACCGATGGACTGAGCTGCTACGGTACCTACCGCTTCACCTACGTCAACCAAGACGCCTGTTGCCAAGTTGCGGCCGTAGCACTTTGCGCATACGCCGTGACGGCTACGGCAGGTAAGTGCAGAGCGAATGCGCGCTTCCTTCACGCCTGCTGCTTCAAGGTCTTTGGCTTGAGCATCGGTGATATAATCGTTTCTATGTGCGAGCACTTCACCAGTTTCTGGGTGAATGAGATCTTCTGCAAGGTAACGGCCTGCCATACGTTCCCAAAGCGGTTCGATGGTTTCGGTGCCATTCATGATGGCACGAACAGTGAGGCCGCCTTCTGTGCCGCAATCAAGCTCACGAACAATCACGTCTTGAGCTACGTCTACAAGACGACGGGTGAGGTAACCAGAGTCGGCAGTACGGAGTGCGGTGTCGGCCAAACCTTTACGCGCACCGTGGGAGGAAATAAAGTATTCCAACACGGTAAGACCTTCGCGGAAGTTTGCCTTGATTGGCATTTCAATGGTTTTACCAGATGGGTCTGCCATCAGACCACGCATACCTGCGAGCTGACGAATCTGTTGGTTGTTACCACGGGCACCAGAAGTCGCCATCATGTTGATGGAGTTGAACTTGCCCAAGTTGGCCAAAAGTGCTGCCCCGATGTCGTCGGTGCACTTGGTCCATACTTCGATAACGAGCTTATAGCGTTCGTCGTCGGTAATAAGACCACGGCGGAATTTATTTTCGATACGGTCTACCTTTGCTTCTGCATCGTCAAGAAGATCCTTCTTGCTTTCAGGAATAACCATATCCATGTAACCAATAGAAATGCCAGATTGAGTGGAGTACTTGTAGCCTTGTGCCTTGATGCCGTCAAGCATGTTGGCGGTACCACTTGCACCGTATGCACGGAAGCAGGCGTCTACAATGTTACCAAGCTTTTTCTTACCAACGGTTTCATTGACATAAGGTACCTTTTCTGGAATAACGCTGTTAAAAATGATACGACCAACGGTGGTTTCAATGATTTCGCCATTGTCCATACGCACATGAATTGGTGCTTGAAGGTGAACAGCGCCAGCATCGTAAGCGAGCTGTGCTTCGTTTTTGGAGCTGAAGTACTTCCCGGCACCAAGAGCGCCTTCGCGGTCGATGGTCAAGTAATAGCTACCGAGCACCATGTCCTGGGTAGGAACGGTTACTGGGCGGCCATCCTTAGGGTTAAGGATGTTGTTTGCTGCAAGCATGAGAATGCGCGCTTCTGCCTGTGCTTCGGTGGAAAGTGGCACGTGAACAGCCATCTGGTCACCGTCGAAGTCGGCGTTGTATGCAGTACAAGCCAATGGGTGAAGCTTAAGGGCACGACCTTCTACAAGGATTGGTTCAAATGCTTGAATACCAAGTCTGTGAAGGGTTGGTGCGCGGTTCAAAAGCACTGGGTGATCCTTGATAACGTCTTCAAGAACATCCCAAATAGCGTTGTCAAGGCGTTCTACCATGCGCTTTGCGCTCTTGATGTTGTGGGCAGTGCCATCTTCTAAGAGCTTACGCATAACAAATGGCTTGAAGAGTTCTACGGCCATTTCCTTAGGAAGACCGCATTGATGCATCTTAAGCTCTGGGCCTACAACGATTACGCTACGGCCGGAGTAGTCAACACGCTTGCCAAGAAGGTTTTGACGGAAACGACCTTGCTTACCCTTGAGCATATCAGAAAGACTCTTGAGAGCACGGTTGCCAGGGCCTGTTACTGGACGGCCGCGGCGACCATTGTCGATGAGGGCGTCAACGGCTTCTTGAAGCATACGCTTTTCGTTGCGCACAATGATGTCTGGTGCACCAAGGTCTAAAAGACGCTTGAGACGGTTGTTGCGGTTTAATACACGACGATAGAGGTCGTTGAGGTCGCTGGTTGCGAAACGGCCACCATCGAGCTGTACCATTGGACGGAGGTCTGGTGGAATAACAGGAAGTACATCCAAGACCATCCATGCTGGGTTGTTGCCAGAGGCACGCATGCCTTCAACAACTTCAAAGCGACGTACTGCCTTCACATGGCGTTGGCCGCTGGAATTCTTGATTTCTTCTTGAAGATCTGCGCTTAGCTTGTCAAGGTCGATGTCATCCAAAAGTTCCTTGGCAGCTTCTGCACCGATACCAGCGCGGAAGCGATTGCCATAGGTGGCTCTCGCTTCGCGGTATTCGTTTTCACTCAAGATTTGGTATTTGCTGAGTTCATCTACATCGCCTGGATCGATAACAATGTAGGAAACAAAGTAAATAACGCGTTCAAGCTGACGTGGGCTCATGTTGAGAATGAGGCCCATGCGGCTTGGGATACCCTTAAAGTACCAGATGTGGGTGCATGGTGCAGCCAATTCAATGTGACCCATACGTTCACGGCGCACCTTAGAACGAGTTACTTCTACACCGCAACGGTCGCAGATAACGCCTTTAAAGCGCACACGCTTATACTTACCGCAGCTGCATTCCCAGTCCTTTGTAGGCCCAAAGATGCGCTCACAGAACAAACCGTCACGTTCTGGCTTGAGGGTTCTATAGTTGATTGTTTCAGGTTTTTTAACCTCGCCGGAGCTCCAGCTACGAATAGCTTCGGCACTGGCCAAATTTATCGAAATATGATCGACTTTATTGATATTTCCCAAAAGAGACGCTCCCTTCTTATTCGAACGGCATTAATCGTCTAAACCATTGTCAACAATGACAAACATCTCGTCGTCATCGTTTTCAATGTCTTCTCCTTCAAGGAAAGAGAAATCTTCGTCAGCCGCAATATCTACATCCATATCTTCGTCATCGGTGTTTTCATCGATGCTTTCATCGCCACTATTGTCTTCAACGGAAGGATCGGCAATGGATTGGATGTCGAAATCCTTTGGCTGTTCTTCTAATTCATCGTCTTCATCAGACATATCAATTTCGTTGTTATCTTCATCAAGGATACGAATATCTAAGCAGAGTGCTTGAAGTTCTTTCATGAGTACCTTAAACGCTTCAGGCACACCAGCTTCTGGAAGGTTTTCGCCCTTTACAATGGATTCGTAAGTCTTTACGCGGCCCACAACATCGTCACTCTTAACGGTGAGCATTTCTTGGAGGGTATGGGATGCGCCATATGCTTCAAGCGCCCAAACTTCCATTTCCCCGAAACGCTGACCACCGAATTGTGCTTTACCACCGAGTGGCTGTTGGGTAACCAAGGAGTATGGCCCAATAGAACGAGCGTGAATCTTATCGTCTACCAAGTGGGCAAGCTTGAGGTAGTACATATAACCAACAGTAACAGGGTTATCCACAGGACGGCCGGTACGACCATCACGAAGATAGAACTTACCACTGCGGTCAAAGCCTGCCTTTTCTAGCATATCACCGATATCGGATTCGCTTGCACCGTCGAAGACATTGGTTGCAAAATGAAGACCTAATGCCTTTGCAGCCATACCCAAGTGCACTTCAAGTACCTGACCAATATTCATACGAGATGGTACGCCTAGAGGGTTCAAGACGATATCTACTGGGGTACCATCTGGAAGGAATGGCATATCGCATTCTGGAAGTACGCGGGATACAACCCCCTTGTTACCATGACGACCTGCCATCTTGTCCCCTTGAGAGATTTTACGCTTTTGAGCGATGTATACGCGAACCACTTCGTTAACGCCTGGAGGTAGCTCGTCACCGTCTTTGCGGGTAAATACCTTAACGTCAACAACAATACCGCTGCCACCGTGAGGTACACGCAAGGAGGTGTCACGCACTTCGCGTGCCTTTTCACCGAAAATGGCGCGAAGGAGACGTTCTTCTGCAGTTTGCTCGGTTTCACCCTTTGGCGTTACCTTACCTACCAAGATATCCCCTGCGCGGATTTCCGCACCAATGCGGATAATACCACGACTGTCGAGGTTTTTAAGCACATCTTCACCGACGTTTGGAATGTCGCGAGTGATTTCTTCCGGCCCGAGCTTGGTATCGCGAGAATCGCTTTCAAATTCATCAATATGAATGGATGTGTACACATCATCCTTCACAAGACGTTCACTGATAAGTACAGCGTCTTCGTAGTTGTAACCTTCCCAGTTCATAAAGGCAATGAGAGCGTTACGGCCAAGGGCCAATTCACCATTGTCAGTGGATGGACCATCGGCAAGAATATCGCCTTCATCAACGTGTTGACCCTTAGAAACAAGTACACGTTGGTTGATGCAGCTGCCTTGGTTGGAGCCTTTGAACTTGGTGAGATGGTAAACGTCGCGTTCGCCACCGTCGCCGCGTACTTCGATGCGGTCAGCACTTACATAGCTTACAATACCGCTGTGCTTTGCAATAGCAAATACACAGGAGTCGTAACCAGCGCGGTATTCCATACCAGTACCAACGAAAGGTGCTTCGGTAACAAGCAGTGGCACTGCCTGACGCTGCATGTTGGTACCCATGAGTGCACGGTTCGCGTCGTCGTGTTCAAGGAATGGGATGAGTGCTGTAGCGATGGAAACCACCTGCTTCGGTGATACGTCCATGTACTCAACCTTTTCCTTTTCTACAACCAAGTTTTCTTCCCCGCAGCGTGCATCTACCTTTTCTTGAATAATCATGTTGTTTTCATCAAGGCGGGTGTTTGCCTGAGCGATGGTGAACTTATCTTCTACATCGGCTGTGAGGTATTCAATATCATCGGTAACGTGGCAATCGTTAACCTTGCGGTATGGGGTTTCGATGAAACCATATTCGTTGACACGACCATAGGTTGCAAGAGAGTTGATAAGACCAATGTTTGGACCTTCAGGCGTTTCAATAGGGCACATACGACCATAGTGAGAGTGGTGAACGTCGCGGACTTCGAAGCCTGCACGTTCACGGCTCAAACCACCAGGCCCCAAGGCACTAAGACGGCGCTTGTGGGTAAGCTCAGCAAGTGGGTTGATTTGGTCCATGAACTGTGAAAGCTGGGAGCTGCCAAAGAATTCCTTAATAGAAGCCACTACGGGACGAATGTTGATAAGGCCTTGTGGCGTTACTTCATTAGAATCTTGGGTGGTCATGCGTTCACGCACGTTTCTTTCCATACGGGTAAGACCGATACGGAATTGGTTTTGCAAAAGTTCACCTACGCTACGAATACGACGGTTGCCCAAGTGGTCAATGTCGTCTACTGTGTAGCCTTCAGCCTTATGCATAAGGGAAAGCATATAGCGATAGGTAGCAAGAATATCCTCAAAAGTGAGGTTCTTAATGGACTTATCCACATCAAGGCCAAGCTTTTTATTGATTTTGTAACGGCCAACCTTTGCCAAATCATAGCGCTTATGATCAAAGAGCAAAGAATGAATGAGATTGCGTGCGCTTTCTACCGTTGGAGGATCACCTGGGCGCAAGCGCTTGTAGATTTCGATAAGCGCTTCTGCTTCGTTGGAGGTGGTATCCTTTTCTAAGGTTGGACGAATCATATCGTCATCACCGAAGAGTTCAAGAATATCTTCGTCCTTGCTATAACCCAAGGCACGCAACAAAACGGTAGCTGGGAGCTTTCTGGTACGGTCCAAACGAACATACATTACGTCGTTGGCATCTGTTTCCAATTCAAGCCAAGCACCACGGTTAGGGATGACGGTGCAGCCAAAAAGATCCTTGCCGGCTGTGTCAATTTCACGATGGTAGTATACACCAGGGCTACGTACCAACTGGCTAACAATAACACGTTCAGCACCGTTGATAACGAAGGTACCTTGTTCGGTCATGAGTGGGAAATCACCCATGAACACTTCTTGTTCTTTAATTTCACCGCTTTCCTTGTTAAGAAGACGCACCTTAATACGCAAAGGTGCAGCGAAGGTGGCATCGCGGTCCTTGCACTCTTCTACGCTGTATTTTGGCTCACCAAAGCTGGATGTTAGAAAGTCGAGCTGGAGCGTATCAGAAAAGTCAGTAATTGGGGAAACTTCCTCAAAAGTTTCCTTCAAACCTTCCTCGAGAAACCAATTGTAAGAATTACGTTGGATCGCGATTAAGTTCGGCATTTCCATGATTTCATCAATCTTGGAAAAATTATGTCGCTCTGTCAATGCATGGCTGTAATGTTCAACCAAAGCGTTCACCCCTTACCAAATCTTTAGACGAAGTATTATACGACAAATAAGTAAAATGGCACCAAACGATGATGATACCATTATAACATTAGCTGTACTATTTTATAGCATATTCGCAAAAAAATCAAGGCTTTTTAGCGGTTTTTCGAGATTTTTGGCCATTTTTTCGTTGAAGTCAATGCGACCACTTACAAAAAAAACTTGCGACCATTTGTTGAACGGTCGCAAGTCTCATACTTTAAAAATTCACGCTGTTTGCCAGTGCGTTGCACTGCACCTTGATATCATCATCCTGTGTTAAGTCGTAAACGATATTCATATAGTAAAGAGCAGCCGCATATTCCTCCGCGTCCTTTGCCTGTTCGGCAATAGCATAGGCCATAGCAAGCACATCCTTGTCAAAGCCAACAGGGAACCCATTTTCCTCAGCAATCGCTTCAAAGCGTTCAAAGCTCGGCTCTTTGGTTGCGCCGTTGGTCTGCTCTTGAATAAACGCTATTTCAGATTGAGCCGCGTTTGATGATTCATCGTAAGCCAAGCTCATCATAAAGCAGCCCAGTGCCTCCTCCCACTTTTTCTGTGTGATGAAATAATGGCCGAGATTACGGTTACATCTTGCAATATCTTCCTGCTTGAAAGCAAGCTTGAAGGCCTCCATGGTCAACTCACGAAAACGCGCCATATCCCCTTGAAGCTTAAAAGTTTCCGCATACTCAAATAAAATTTTGCAGTTGGTAGGATTCCACACGCGCGCAGTGCCCAGCGCCATTTGTGCTTCGTCATAACGACCGAGCTCAATCAATACGTTTCCGTAGGACGCATAGATTTCCGCCATCGGAATGGAGCCTGTATTTTGCACAATTTTCTTCGGTTCAAACACCGCATTGTACAGCACCAATTCAAACATCTCATAAAAAGAATGGTATTCCGTATAGTCATCCTCAACATAGATGTCCTGCGCTTTTAGAGCCTCCGCCTTTTCTACCAATTCTTCAATCACAGCAAGCGCCTTCTCATCCTCACCTTTAAAGCGCAAGCCACTAAAAGTGTGCAAAGCATCCACCCATTCGTTGCCACTGGTTGCAAAACCACTATCCATACTCATCATTTATTCTCCTCTCACATTCACTTGGCTTATTATAACATAGATGCCCTTTTATAAAAACAATCCCTACACACGTTACCAATTGACGCATCAATCTCAACAAAAAAGACGCCCCATGATAGGGCGCCTTTTTTATCAAATTACTTTTGTGGAAGGATGTCTTCTACTTCTGCGTGTGGACGTGGGATAACGTGTACGGAAAGCAATTCGCCTACACGTTGTGCTGCCGCTGCGCCTGCATCGGTAGCTGCCTTTACTGCGCCTACATCGCCACGAACCATAACGGTTACGATACCGCCGCCTACAAATTCTTTACCAATCAAGGTAACGTTTGCAGCCTTTACCATTGCGTCTGCTGCTTCGATGGAGCCTACCAAACCTTTAGTTTCAATCATACCGAGTGCTTCGTTCTTAATCATTGTCATTTCCTCCTAATTTTTGTGTGTTTTATTTAAATTAATTTACTTAACAATTTTTACGCTTGCAGATGAACCAACGTTCATTGCGTTTGCTTCTTCTGTGTCAATGTGGCATTCCAACGCGGAGTTTGCTGTAACACGAATGGCTACGTTGTTATAAACGCCCCCGCGCAAGCCTTCAACGGCAATTTTTACAATATCACCATCATTTACGCCAAAGTCAGCGGCATCTTGTGGTGCCATATGAATGTGACGCTGAGCCACAATCAAGCCTTCTGTGGTTTGTACACTGCCCTTAGGACCTACGATGGTGATGCCTGGTGTTCCTGCTAGGTCGCCCGATAATTTCGCCGTCGCTTTTACGCCGAGCTTGTAGCTGTCACCGGCAAGAATTTCAATTTGGCTCTTGCTTCTTACTGGACCCAAGACTCTGATTTTTTCAATGGCACCTTTTGGTCCGCAAATGGTAACGGTTTCCTTGCAGGCAAATTGTCCTGGCTGAGAAAGCTCTTTCATTGGTGTTAGCTGATAGCCCACGCCAAATAATTGATCCAAATCGTTTTGTGATAGATGAATGTGTCTGTTGGAAATCCCCACTGGCACTTCTGTTTTTGGGCCATTGGTTTGTGCGTTGACACTTTGCACGGCTTCTAGGAGCATACCTAAAAGGGCTTCGTATTCTTTACTGGCCATATTATTCGCCCCTTAGTGCTTTAACGAGCGCATCAATCATATCGTTGAGTTGGTTGATGTCGATTGGTTGATCGCTTGCTACAGCCGTATTGTTATTGCTTGAGCAGCTGTTGCAGCCTACGCTGTAGGAAAGACCGCTGTTGCTGTATTGTTCTGGAGACAAGTATTGGCCACTTGGCGCGCTGCAGCTTGCTGCTTGTCTTGCACAATTGCCATTACCAAAGGCGCCTGGAATATTGGCCAACTCTGGATGGTTGAAGGTTTTGTCATCTGCAGCCAAGGTTGCAGCTGGCTTGATGCCATAAGCAACTTTTTTGATGTTGATGAGGTTCATTGGGCTCACGTTTTCGGATGTTGAGCTGCCGCCCCAAGTACCGCAACCCAAGGTGAAGGATGGCATAAGACCAGTGCTGCCACCAGTACCGCCCATGCTGCTACCGGTGTTAACAAGGATTCTTGATGCAGGCTTTCTAGTAAATTCTAATACAATATTGCGATCTTCGGTATGCAAGCTCATGGTGTGACCGATACCGTTTTGCAAGAGTTCAATGCTCAAGTCGCAAGCTTCATGCCAATCCTTAACAACGTAGAAGGCCAAAACGGTGGTGAGCTTTTCATAAGAAAGTGGATAGCCTTCGCCAACGCCGCCTTGTGGACCAACCAATACTTTGGTGTCTGCTGGGATGGTGATACCTGCTGCGCTTGCAATTACTTGTGGGGAGCGACCTACAAACTTCGCATTCATGGCATGACCGTTTTTAAAGAGGAGTTTGCAAACCTTGTCGGTTTCTTCTTCGCTCATAAAGTAAGCGCCTTGTGCCTTTAATTCGGCAATAACTGCATCCTTGTTGCATTCTTCGCAAACGATGGATTGTTCAGAAGCGCAAATGGTACCGTAGTCAAAGGTCTTACTTGCGATGATGTTGGTTACTGCTTGCTTTACATTGGCGGTGCGTTCAATATATGCTGGGGAGTTCCCTGCACCTACGCCCAACGCTGGCTTACCTGCGCTGTAAGCAGCTTTTACCATGCCAGGACCGCCGGTTGCAATAATCATTTTAACTTCTTTGCAGTGCATCAATTCATTGGTTGCTGGCATAGATGGCATTGTGATGCAGCCAATGGTGTTTTCTGGAGCACCAGCTTCTACAGCAGCCTTTGCCATGAGTTCTGCTGCCTTACCACTGCATTTTGCTGCAGATGGGTGTGGAGAGAAGACAATGGCGTTTCTAGCTTTTACTGCTACGATTGCTTTGAAGATAGTGGTTGAGGTTGGGTTGGTAGATGGTACAATCCCCATTAATAGACCAACTGGATCTGCTACATCCATGGTTCTCTTGATTGGATCTTCACTAATCACACCAATGGTTTTCATATCCTTGATGGCATCGTAAAGCAAGGTAGATGCCATGTGGTTTTTGTAGGTTTTATCGGCAATTTTGCCAAAGCCTGTTTCTTCTACAGCCATTTGGGCGAGCATCACTGCGTTTTCTTCTGCAACGCGTACCATATTGCGAATGATACGATCGATTTGTTCTTCTGTATAGGTTGCCAATCTTTCAGTAGCGATTTGGCCTTTTCTTGCCAAATCACGTACTTCTTGGATGGATCTTAAATCATAATCCATATTTTCCATGTACAAATCCTCCTTTTTACTTCAATTCATTGTTGCTTTGATGATAATATTTTTCAATTTCAGCCAGCAGCTTCTCTTTGTTTGCCTTGGATATTGCACGACCAACAATAGACAAGCCTTGGTATTCTCTAGCGAGGTTTCTCAAGGCGACAACCTTACGCTCTCTCAAGAACGCCATTGTTTCTTCAAAGCCTTGGTGTTGAACCATCTCGTCAATCAAGTCTTTATTGAAGGTTGTTGCATGTGCTAAGACCTCGACAGGCTCTTCAGCTACACATACATTACCAGCTGTTGTTTCTTCTTTGGCTTGGCTTAAGCTTTGCCTGGGACACGCTCCGTCATCTTCACTGTTACGCTTTTCAATGAGTGGAACTGCATTGATGATGCATTCGCCCACTTCATTATGCGGTCTTGGGATGACGTGTTGTGTTACTAGGCAGCGTTCGCCCAAGCGCGCTGCTGCGGCGGCACCGGCATCGACGGCTGCTTTTACTGCGCCCACATCTCCTGTAACGGTAATTGCTACGAGACCACCTTTAACAAAGGTTCTTTCTAGCAAGCGCACTTCCGCTGCCTTTAACATGGCATCAGCGGATTCAATCGCTGGCACCAGACCATAAGTTTCTATCATTCCTAACGCTTCCATCATAACCTCCTATATGGATGATTAGTCTGTTACATAAAATACTTTCACTTTTTCTTCAACGCTCAGTTTTAGTTGTGCGCCCTTTTTGAAGAAGAGGCAATCACCGGCATGAGCTTTAAAGAGTTTGCCATCTTTTTCGACACTCAAGGTACCTTCTACAACGTAATAGATTTCCTGGCATTCCGTCATCCAAGAAAAATTACCGTATTCAATAAGCATAAAGCCTGCGCTCATCACTGCGCCATCAGCACGGTATATGAGCGTGTTATAAGAAACCTTTGCAGGGTCATTGCCTATATCTAATGGCTGCCATTTTGCGCTGTTGCCACGCACAAGTTTCAGCATTCCACTTGCGTCACTTTCCGACACATAAGGCACTTCATTGCCAAACACCGACATCAGTTGACCAATCAAGCCTTTTTCTACAAGTATTTGCAAGGCCTTGTAGATGAGTTCATCTTCTGTGCTGGCATTTCCTTCTAAGCCACACGCCTTAGTTGTAGCAGCTGCTTCGACAAAGGCGATGTCTGCGGATAGTGCAGCATCTTTTGCCGACGGTGTAATCAATGTGTTGTCATCAACAACTATTTGTTTTTCACCCTTTTGAATCGCTGCTTCTATATCGCTTAGGCTAATTAACTTTTTCATTTTTTTCACATCCTCTCAGCATTTTTTCTCTTCAACCCTAAAATTAAAGGAGGGTTGGAATTAATAAGTCTGAAGGAGATGGAATAACTTCTGCATTAACGAGCACGCCATTTTCCTGTGCGATAGCAACACCGGCATCATGACCTGCTTTAACAGCTGCCACGTCACCAGTGTAAGTAAAGTAAGCCTTTCCACCTAAGCCATTGCCAAGGCGAAGCTCAATGGCTTCTACCTCTGCGGCTTTTAGGATGGCATCTGCACTAACAATCATTGTTGCTATAGAGAAGGATTCCATAATCCCAACGGCTTGCACACGTTCTGGCATGGTGGCACCTGTAATTGCTGGGAAAACGCCAGGATCTACATTTGGAATAAGCAAGGAGTCAATAAAGAATTCCTCTGCTAGACGTTTACCTATATCTACGGATGCTTCTACTGCTGCGACACTTCCATAAACAATAGCAATGTATTTACCTGGGCAAGTCGATGCAGCAGTGGCAATTTCTACATCAGAAATTTTTACCATTTGGTCTGCTACATAAATCCCTCTGGCAATGCTATTGAATTCTACCATTCCAATTGCCCGCATCTTACACGCTCCTTATTTCAATATAATCTGCTGTAACTGCTACAACAGTGCCATTGATGCTTGAATGAATTGCTGCACCTAGTTGATCTTCTTGAACGCGCCCAATCATTTGGCCCTTTTGTACCATATCGCCAACTGCAACACACGCCGTAGCCGGTGCGCCGACGTGTTGACGCGTTTGAATGCGAATAAACTGTGGCACAATGGTGGTTTCACTCATCGGTGCCGCTTGGTCGAAGTTACTTAAACCCAAACGAGCAATCAATCGCTTACTTGGTACTTGACGATATTTTCTTATATTTCTTGCTTCAAACTCCGTCTTTTCCGGCTTGTAGCGCAAGTTTTCTTGTGCCAATAAGCTTTTGAAGTAGAGATTTGCCATTTTTGGATGCAAACCTGCTGGGCAAGAAAAGAGTTCGCATAAGTTGCACTGG
This sequence comes from uncultured Peptococcaceae bacterium, assembly GCA_934229395.1. Taxonomy (GTDB): domain Bacteria; phylum Bacillota; class Peptococcia; order Peptococcales; family Peptococcaceae; genus UMGS1590. Next base: position 17,128 of record CAKQDL010000018.1, read on the forward strand.
CAACATAGCTGTGCAATTTTTTGACGCTCTAGGTTATCAAGCTGATAATTTTGTGCCACCATCATTTTGTGTGGTGCCACATTATGTCCTAATAGATAACGTGGGCACAAATCGGTGCACATACGGCATTGCTCACACGCTGCTCTGTTCACCCTCTTCGCTTGATCCATCGTGGTGGTTTTCTTTTTGATGAGGGGATGGTTTTTATCCAAAACAACAAAGCCCTTGTTTTTCTTTGTCACATAACCATCCAAATTGTCTAAAACCGGACCCATCATTGGACCGCCATCAATAACTGCATAGTTACTAAAATCTTGAATCCCACTAAGACGCAATACGTCAATGATTGGTGTCCCTACTGGCACGCAGACTGTAATTGGATTTGGTACATTCCCAGCGATGGTAATGTATTTTTCTGTAACGGCAAGGCCTTGCGCAGCTTTAAAAATATTTAAAGACGTTTCCGAATTGACAACCACGCAACCAACCATAATTGGAATCCCAGCTTCTGGCACAACACGACCGGTTAACTCATACACGAGCACTTGTTCATCGCCAGCTGGGTACATATCTGGCAACAGACCAACTTCTACAAACTCAGCGAGCCCTAGCGCTTGAATACGCTCATGTAATTTTTCAATAACAGCACCATGTTTTTTCTTAATACCAATAATGGCTTTTTGTGCAGATACCGCTCTCCCTGCCATGGCAAAACCTTGAATGATTTCGTCTGTCTTCATAGCCATAAGCTGCTGATCCACACGTAGCAAGGGTTCACACTCGGCAGCATTCATTAAAATAAATTCTGCTTGAGAGGTGAGCTTTGCGTGTGTTGGGAAGCCTGCACCCCCTGCGCCAATAACGCCAGCTTCTTTAATCTGCTGAATAAGCTCCATTTTCACACCTCAATTTATTCAAATTGGCAATCGTCATCTATAATGCCTACAACAACTGCATCTACCGGAATATCATCATCGCCCAACATTTTTCTGGCGGAGGACCCTGTGGTAATAATCACACGATCACCAATTCCGGCACTAATAATATCTACTACGATTATTTTTTTGCCTGATTCTGTTCCGGCTCCAATAATTTCAGCTTGCATCAACTTCAAGCCACTAAGGGCATCTGCTTTTCTTGTTGACCAAATGTGATTCGTTAGTACTGCTGTTAACATCTCTTGTACGCACCGCCTTCCGTTTCCTGCTGAATCTGATGGAGGGCCGCTTCTACTGAAGAGGTATCACCAAAGAGTGCCAAAAGAATCATGTTTTGTGGACAGCTCCCCTTGATGTCTTCTACTGTTACCCCTACGGCTTTTTCAGCAATGTCCGCGGCTACAATCATATCAATGAGCTTCCCCTGTACCAAACCGATGGCATCCATGCATTCTGGACGAACGGTTTGCTGTGATCCTTTTCTGCGCAAGAGTATATCTACAGTACCTTGAGAAGGGGATTTGATGATTCTAATATCCATCTTGGCCACCTACTCTTCCACTGCCTGACAGCTTAGAGCAATACCCAGCGGCGTAACGAACATAGGATTATGTGGTTTGTGTGTCGGTACACCAGTCTTTTTTTCAATCATGGTTTCAATACCTGTGAAACAGCAGGTCCCACCAACGAGAGATAAATCATCCACCTGATAATCTGCAATGTGTTTACTAATAATGGAGGATACCTTTTCTATGACAGGCTTAAGCACAGGCATCAATTCTCTGTGATGAGCTTCATTTCTTTTGTAGAGTTCTGCCTCTGCAAAGGATTTACCATAAGCACCTGCAACTACGAGAGAAAAATGGGTACCGCCTGTGGCTTCATCGGCAATGTAAACCACTTCGCCATCCTTAAAAATGGAAATCCCCGTTGTGCCACCGCCAATATCTACCACTGCGCCATTTTTCATGCGCAATACCAAATTTGCCGCGGTAGATTCATCTAGGAGATTGGTGCACTCAAAGCCGGCACCTTCGATTACATTTTTAACAGCACCACCGTCTAAGGCATCAGTTCCAGGAGGAATCGCACCAGCTGCGTTAATAAGCTCTACGCCAAGCTTTTCTTCAATCTCTTCTTTTAATTCACGCACAATCTGTACCGCGCCAATATAGTCAACGACCATGCCATCGCGCACAACATCGGCATAACGATAAGCACCTGCTACCGGTTCTTTGTTTTCATCCAACACTGCAACAACAACGCAAGCTGTGCCTAGATCCACACCGGTGTAATATAAGGAGGAAGCTTTTTTGATTGGTTTTTCGATGGCAGCTTCAAATGCTTCGACCATTTTGTCGCAGTACTCAAAGGTTACATTTTTCTCTGACATTCTTTTCCTCCTATCGTCAAACAAATGAGTTGTGAGAGTCTATTTACAATTTGGTTTAACTTGCTACGCACATTGTCCATATTCGACTGTGTCCACTGCGCCATTTCTAATTCTTTCTCAAAGAGCTGTATTTGACTTTTTAGTTGGTCTAGCATCAAGATGGAACGACCTTTTTCTAATTGAAGATGGAACTCTGTAATATTAATGCAATCATCCAAAACACTGGAATGGTTTGCCTCATTAATACCTTGGCATGGTGTACAGCATAAATCTGCTACCTCGCATTTTCCATCAACCATTAAGCCAAGCAAAGAAAACTGTCTACCCAGTTCGGTGAGCTGTTGCGCCAGACGCAAATCATAGGCCATGACGTCCTGCGCTACCAGTATAAATTGTGGCTTGATTGTTTTTATTTTTAAATAAACCCATGCTTTTGCATCGTCCGACAACGCTGCTTCATCTTCATTCATGTCATGAGCTGCGTTTTCTCTTACTTCCTTTGCCACGGGTGCGGTTTGGACGTTTTCTTTGTTGTACATATCCACACCTAGGTCTAGCAGAAATTGTCGCGCGCTCGGTGTCAATCGTTCGTCTTCTTGTAGTGCGTAGGTTTTGAATGGCTTTTGTTTATATAAAGCTCTTAATTCATACTCTGTAACAAATTTCATTCAATTCCCTCCTTTAATGCCTGCAAATATTCAAGCAAGACTCTCACACCTTGACCATTTTTTAAATCTATTTCAAAATAGGGCTCTTTGATACCAAGTTGTCTTAACTGATTGTGTAATATCTCACTGTTTTCCGTCGCTTCTTCACAATGACTAATCACGCCAACGATTGGGCATCGAAAAGCTTTGGCGAAACCATGAGAATAAACGATATCTTTTTTTCTCTGATCTAGCATCATCACTATGCACCAAGCGTCTTGACCTAGGGCGATAAGATGGCGATACATCCATCTGTTTTCTAGGTAGCCACTGGGTACATCAATTGTATCGAGCCTATAGATGGCATCCTGTGTTTTTCTCAAGCGACGATGGTCTTTATTTATGGCATTCGCCAAAGAGCTTTTTCCACAGCCACATGGACCTATAACCATGATACGTTTCTTCTTCATGTTTTTGTAATAGCCACTGTATCAAAGTACAGCATGTCCGCCAGTGTTTCGATAACGGCACCAAGCGCAGTTTCAACGCTCTGTACATCACCAGATACAACCACCGAACCGGTAAAGCGATCCAAAAAGCCTATTTCAACGTCAGCTGTCTTTGTCGCAATATCTGCTGCAATAATGGCGCTTTCATAAGGTGTTACATTGATAATCCCAATAGCACCGGTTTCATCAATACCAAGACGTTCATAGATATCCGGCATGGGTGATGCTATCACATGTGCCAAGGTCACCTGTTTACCAGGCACTGTTTCTTGGATGATGCGTTCCATAGGCTGTTGGTTGATAAAAGCCATCTATAGCCACCCTTTCTATTGTTAGTGCCGAACCACGACAACCGGAAAATCTTCGTTTTGTAACCAACCTTCGATTCTATCGAGGTCCTCATCACTCAAGCTTGGATCTCCTTCTATAGCGTAATCTAAACCGAGTTGGATGTATTTGTTGACACCCAATTTATGATAAGGCAACAAATCAATGCCACGGAAATTTCTAAAATTCTTATAAGGTTGAAGAAAATCAATCACGGCCTGTATTTCTTCCCGGCTATCATTAATCCCTTTTAGTAGAGGCATACGCACTTTTACATTGGCACGTTTCATCAACAGCATTTCTAAATTTTCCAAAATACGTTCGTTACGCACGCCGGTTAATTCAGCATGTCTGCTTGGATCCATGTGCTTGATGTCGAAAAGGAACAAATCAACCACTTCTAAAAATCTAAGGAAATTTTCCTTTTTGGTGTAGCCGCAGGTTTCTATGGCCGTATGCAGCCCTTCACGCTTGCAAGCCATTAAGAGATTGATGGCTGCTTCTGGCTGTGCAGTGACTTCACCACCACTAAGGGTTACGCCACCACCAGAATGCTCGTAAAAACTGCGATCTTCTTCTACATAAGCCAACAGCTCGGAGATGGTTGCTTGTTCTCCCGTTATCTTGAGGGCCTCTTGCATACAAACATCAACGCAAGCGCCGCAACCGATGCATTCGATATCACGCTTAATTTCATGCTTACCTTCCAATGAAATTTGGTGAATCCCTTTTGGACAAGCAGACACGCAAGCACCACAGTTAACACACACCGTTGGCTTGAACATGATTTGATGCGCGCGTTCTAGACCCTCTGGGTTTGCGCACCACTTGCAACGCAATGGGCACCCTTTAAAGAAAATCAAGGTACGGACACCAGGACCGTCGTATAGATTGTACTTTTGCTTGTTGAAAATAAGAGCTTTTCGTTCAATCAAGTCATTCATGCGCCCATCTCCTTTCTGTTGGTTTCTATTAAAACTTGGTTAGTACTGTACGACTGATGATTTCATCCTGCACGTCTTTGCAAAGCTCGGTAAAGAAAGCACTGTAGCCTGCAACGCGTACAACCAAATCTTTGTAACGTTCAGGATGCTTTTGCGCATCCAGCAAGGTCTTGTTGTCCATATAGTTGAATTGCATTTCACCATTGCCCAAGGAGCAAGCGGTACGCAAGAGGGTAATGATCCCATTCTCACCTTCTGGCGTATCCAAAAGGCCAGCCATCAATTTGAAGTTGTGAACCATCCCAATGTTCATATTGTCATTAGAAAGCTTAGAGATGGATTTGATAATAGCGGTAGGGCCCTTGAAGTCAGCACCTTGGGTTGGGCTGATACCATCAGAAAGCGGCATCCAAGCTTCACGACCACCAGCAGAGGCGCCGGTCATTTGACCAAATGGCGTATTGTTAGAAATAGACAAGGTACCATGACTCAATACAGAGTAGAGGGTCTTGTATTTTCTGTGTTCCATTTCGGTAAAGTTGATGAGATCGGCGGCGATTAAATCGGCGTAATCGTCATCATTACCAAACTTAGGTGCTGCCAAGCAATCCTTCTTGATGGTTTCAAAGCCAACAAAGTTCGCCTTAAGGGCATCGTTCAATTGCTTCAAGGTGTATTTCTTGTCTTCAAAGACAAGCTTTTTGATGGCTGCCATTGCGTCTGCATAGGTAGCAAGACCAGACCAGATAACACCAGGGCCGAAGTTATACATAGCACCACCAGCAGAAACGTCGCGGCCATTTTCCATGCAGCCTTCATACATGATGGACATGAGTGGCTTTGGTGCCAAGTCACGATGCACACGTTGGGAAATAACGGTTGCAACAGAGGTCCACTTGGTCACATATTTGATTTGTTCCTTAACAGCCTCTTCAAATTGTTCGTAGCTTTGGTAATGATCCAAGTCGCCCATATCAGGGGTTACTTGCTTGCCATACCAAAGTGGCACACCGTGATTTAAGGTGAGCTCAATGCAGATTGGCCATTGAGTATAAGATGTTGAGGTCCATTGATACAAACGACCAGATTTTTGTGGTTCTACGCAACCCATCAAGCAGTAATCTCTTGCATCTTCAATGGATACACCCTTAGCGAGCATCATTTTGATGTGGGTGTCGTCAAAGTGACAAGCTGGGAAGCCCATCCCTGCGCGAACAACATCAACAATCTTCTTCATGTACTTGTGTGGAGATTTGTTGTGAATACGGCAAGCCAAGGATGGTTGGTAAATTTTCACGTGGCGTACGGCATCCATCAAAAGATAGGTCAATTCGTTGGTTGCATCGCGGCCTTCGCGGGTAATACCACCTACACACATGTTGACAAATGGTTGATATCCAGCGAAGAATTTGGAACCACCTTCGCTGGTAATCCACATCATTTCAGACATTTTTATGAGCATGCAGCCAGCTAATTCAAATGCTTTGAAATTATCGATTGCGCCATTTTCTAAATCATTTTTGTAGAATGGGTACATATATTGGTCAACACGGCCAATAGACATACCTGTTTGGTTTTCTTCAACTGGCAAAAGAGATTCGATGGTCCAAACAGCTTGAATTGCTTCCCAGAAAGATTCTGGCTTATGCGCTGGAACTCTTGCATTCACTTGAGAAATTTGCATGAGTTCGAGCTTACGCTTAGGGTCTGTTTCCTTTGCTGCCAATTCTGCAGCATAGTTAGCCATACGCTTTGCGTAAATCATAACCCCTTCTGTGGTATCAATAACGGACTTATAGAAATAAATTTTTTCCAAATCCTCTGGCTTATCATAGCTCAACGCAGCCAAGTGGTCCTTTGCTTCTTGTTGGATATCGAGCATACCCTTTTTCATAAGGATAACGTCGTAACCTGGGTTAGAGTCACCACCACCATTGAGTGCGTGGTAAGAGCAGTCAGACACAAAAGATTCGCCAGACAATTCCCAAACACCTGCTTCGCGGTATTGGGTTTCGCAATATTCGTCTACAGACTTGCCTTCCCAAAATGGGAAGAGCTCTTCGCGCATAATGCGTTTATCTTCTTCAGAAATGTAGAATGGATCCTGCGGACGTTCACCGATGGTATCAATTTCATCCACCATCCAACGCCATGCAATATCAGGAGAAAAAGCACCGGCGCGTGGCGCACCATTTGGCGCACCTACAATCAATTCATTGTCTTGAATAACCAAAGGCGCTGTTTCGCAGCAATATTTAAAGCATTTTGCACGCAAAACAATCTTTGGCATACCAGGATTTTCCTTGGTAATTTTTGTAACAGCGCGGGCTCTGTGTGTTGTAATAGATGGCACTTGCTTTAAGAAGTTTTCTTTTAGCTTTACCAAACGTTCTGTTGGTCCAACTGGTACCCCATCTTCATCCACTTCTGTGGTTGCTGCCGCAATAGAGGAATAGTATGGTTCTTTTTGCGCACCATCTTCAACTGCAACACTTTCTTCCTTTTTTATTGAAGGAACGCTTGAAATTTCGCCTGAAACAGATTCAAACATTTTCATTAAAGATAGGCGTTCCTCTTCTGACATATTTTTGGTTGCCTCAGCAATTTTGCTGGAAAACTCGCGAATATCCAAGGTGTTACCTCACTTTCTTTTTTGTGTTTTATGATTGTTGCACTTGACGAAGTGCTTCTTCCAATAATTTTTGTAATCGTTCTAATCCCACTTGCCTGGCTGTATCCTTCGCCTGAACCGTTGAAATGGTCGGCATGCCCATGCCCAAGTCTTCAATATGACGAATGCCATAGCCGACTTTTCGTTTGTAAATAAGGTTCATCGGCGAGACGTTATCGCTCGTGATACCCTGACCCACGGTACCGCTACCCAAGGTCATTGCAGGGAACAGGTTTGTCGTCATCCCCATGCTACCGTAAACAGCAGATGTATTAACCAAAATGCGTCCCACCGGTTTTTTTAAAGCAAACTGTTCAATGACCGATTCATCCTTTGAATGAATCACCAAGGTATGGCCACTACGCTCTGTAATCAGTAGTTCTAGGCATTTCTCGCAGGCGTTCATCCAATCATCTTCAACGAAATAACTCAAAACGGGACATAATTTTTCCTTTGAATAAGGGTTGTTTTGCGATACATATTGTTGCTTAGAAATCAAAACCTTTGTGGTTGGTGGCACATCGATTTTTGCCCATTTGGCCAAAAAAACAGCCGACTTACCTATGGCCTCTGCGTTTGCGCTACCATCCTTTAAATAGAAAATCTTACCCAAACGTTCGGACTCTTCTTCGCTCATGAAGTAACCGCCATGTCGCTCTAGCGCAGCACGTACCTCGGCTTCGATGCAGCCATCTACGACCACCGACTGCTCTGCTGCCGATACCACGCCGTAGTCAAAGGTCTTGCTCGCAATCAAATCCATCACAGCTTGTTCAATATCAGCTGTGCGTTCAATAAACGCCGGACCATTGCCTGCACCACCATAAATCACAGACTTTCCTGCCGCTTGTGCCAACGGAAGCATGGCTGGCACACCCGTTAGCAAAATCATGGCCACCGATGTGTGATTCATCAATTCTTGGGTACCAGCTTTTGTAATCGTGTGCAAATAGCTGATTGCCCCATCAGGAAGCCCAGCCATCTTTGCCTGCGTAATTATCAAATCTAAAACATATGCCGTCGTTTTTTGTGCGCGCGGATGCGGAGAAAACACAATAGCATTACCACTTTTAATGGCAATCAACGCCTTATATACTGTGGTAGAAACCGGATTTGTTGCCGGTGGAAGGGCAACCAAGACACCCAATGGCACACCGACATCCATCATTTTTTTCTCTTCGTCACGCTCAATCACACCTACGCAACGCATGCCTTCCAAGTGTTTAGGAAGATATTCACTCACAAAGCGATTTTTAATAAGCTTATCCTGCCAATTGCCGTAATCAGTTTCATCAACCGACTGCATTGCCAAATTTTTTGCGTGCATCGAAACGATGTTTGCCATGCTGTCGACAATTTTATCCAGCTGTTCTTGGCTAAATCCAGCCAAATGCCGTTGCGCTTCAGCTGCATTTTCAGCCAAAATTCTTGCTTCCTGCACCGAGAGTAAATCATTATCAATAAGCATTGTATGCATATCACCCCTCCTTTCATTTTTCTATATTTATTAATAAGGCAATAGCTTTTCTAGCTCATATTGATTGGTAATCTGCTTAATGCCTACATGTGGACTTGCAATAACGACAGAGCTATATGGTTGATTATTCGCAGCTTCTACAGCCTTTACACCAGCTTCCACAGCTGTTTTACATGCGCCCACATCGCCTTCGACAATAGCAGAAATATAACCAGATGCCGTATTTTCAAAACCAACGAGCTCTACATCCGCAGCCTTGCACATCGCATCAGCCGCTTTGATGCAGTAAATAATACCAAAGGTTTCTACCAGCCCAAGAGCATTGGATGAATAATGCTGATTTTCATCCATTTCGTATTGCACATCAACGTCGTAAATAGATACCACATCACCAATCGGACGAATGGGGCGTGGTATAACCTCCGAGGCTGTGACCTTTCCAATTGCCGATGCAGCTTCAACGCCAGCCTTTATAGCAGCTTCTACAGCAGCAACGTCCCCCTTGATAAACAGCGTCACCAACGTTGAACCAACGTTTTCATAAGAAATCAACGTCACGTCCGCAGCCTTTAGCATTTTATCGCAAGCTTCAATCGCCGGAACCATCCCAACAGTTTCAAGCATCCCCAAAGCTTGTTCCGCATAATATCGTGCCAATTCACGAGCCTCCTTTATTCGTACTTTTATGTGTCTATTATAATGTGTCCCCCTAAGTGGAAGGTCAAATCGAAATATACCTATTTTGACGTATTTATGGCGTATTTTTTTCATCAATATGCTTGTAAAATAAATATCATCGAGAATGTTTTTCTGTAATTAATACCTTACGCCGCTTTAAATATCCTCTTTGCGTAATTATATTCCAAATTATTGTCTAATTATGATCTCATGTACATCTCAATCAAACCTTACCCTTTAGGGCAAGGTTTGATGCCTCAAAAAAAATAGCGAGGTGTCAAACACCCCGCTTCCGTTCATCTATCTATAGTATTTCCACGAGAATCTCCGTTACAAAATCTTCTCTTCTTTTGGTTGTCCAATAGTCTGCCACATAGCGCTCAATCGACGCCTCACCACAGCGATAGCCATATTGCTCGGCCCACTCGTGAATGCGCTGATAAGTCTTTGGAATATGCTCATGATCTCCAATATGATACGCCGATAACATCATCTTGCCACCGAAAGTGCGTGTTTTTGCAGCATCAACATAATTTGCTCCACGCTGAAAAATAACCGCCTCCGTTTGCTTATGACCTATTTTTTCTTGATAATGCGGAAAATACAAGCACACTGCACCTGTTATTTCGTGTCCAATCTCCTCCAAATAATTTGTCCAATCAATATTGATTACCGATTCCATATAATTATCAGAAAAGGGTTGCCTCATATAGCAAGCCGTCATGGCATCAATATATTTCACAGACACCTGCGTCACATTGTTTTCCAAAACAGCTTTCGCCTCGCGAATCAAATTGTACCAATCATTAACAGAGGTATAGGCAATTGCAATGGCCTCGCGTTGACTTTTTAATTCATCAATTTTGTCGCGAAGGCGTTCCGCATGGATATCGAAGCGGTCATCGTCCAAAAGCATCTTCATCTCTTCTAGTTTGAAGCCCATTTGTTTGTAGTACTTGATAACAGGCACAAATAAAACCGTATCCTTACTATAATAACGATAGTTATTTTCCTCTGAGATATAATCAGGGGAAATAACATTAATTTTATCATAAAAACGCAACGTTTTTTTCGACACATTACAAAGCTTACTCACTTCGCCAATAGAATACAGTCTGTCAATAATTTGCGCATCAGTTTTTTTTTGTGACATAATTACATCCCCCTTTCTTATCACGCACTGGCCATCCTTGCATTCGCCTGCTCCAAAGTACTATAACCATAAAACGAAATCATCGACTCATAAATCTGCACCGCAAGTCCGCCTTCGACAGTTTCTTCCAAGCCACTTAGATAAGTTTCATACATCATCAAGGTACGCAAGGAATATGTCTTTAGCTCACCTTTGGCGTAATGATACACAGACACGTCGCCAAAACTACTGTCTGTCAACGGACGGCTTTTTGCTGCTAAGTTAGGATATTTTTGTGCAAAACGTCCATCATCCGCAATCATCCACTCAACAATGCCTTCAACAAGCAACTCTTTTTTGTGGGATATCATCGGCAGTCTCGGCTTAATGTCTGATTCGTAGATATCCGGTGCTGTATAGGCCATCATATAGGCATATTTTTCAGTCAAGAGATTACGCCCTTGAACCACTGCTTCCTGCAAATCCTGTCTGTAGCTGCTCAACATCGACATCGACCAAGCGCGAAATTGGCTATAACGCATCACATAGAAAGTCCACGCATCATCTTGACAAGAAGCACGCCCGTTTAGATTCTGCACCTTATCAAACATCAGCCACTCCAGCTCAATCATTTCGTTAATCAACTTGTCCTTATCATCATTTTGACGCTTTACCCTTTCAAACATTGTCATCACCTATCCACCATAATATGTAAATGCCTTAGTCGCTCATCCTTGATACCCTGCATGAGCTCCTCGGCCTGATATTGCATAAAAGCCTGGGACGTTCTTGTAAAGCCTTTGCGATTGAATTCAGCAATCATTTCTGTGCAAATATTTTCAATCAGCTCCGCCTTATACACAGCCTTATCCGCATGCGCATCCAAGGTGACCAATGCCAATAGCATTTGGTTCACCCTCTTTAAATCCGAAAGAGTCTCAGCCCCTCTATAAAGCCATTTATAATATGGTGCATACCTGCCATTCACAAGGTATAAGGCAGAATAAGCCGCCTTGACAAATTCACAGCAAGCCAAATGCGCCGCCATATAATCCCCTCTTTTCATCGAGCGCATATAATTATATTGACCAGCTTGTGCCATCACAGCACATCTCGCTGCCAGTTTTTTTCTCATCACATCTTCCGGATAAAACCCCAACAAATGCTGACGCCACGCCGAAAAAATACCATGTTCATCCATAAACACTTCACCATTAGTCGCAGTTGCCAAAAAGGATTCCGGAATACGAAACCATTCCAAATTATCTTTAGGCGGATGGCTTAGACCAGTAAACTTTTGATAAAAGCCCTCCAGAGGCAAAACGCCAACGCGGCCGCCACTGTAGGCAGTAGACACGCGCTCCAAGCCCATATATTCTTTTGGCAGTTGGTCATAATGCCCTTGACATACAGAACCAACCTCTCTATACAACGTCTCCGGTATCCACAAGCAAAAGCCCGGTCCAAAGTCATGATCGCGTGAAAATTCATCATCAAAACCAAAGCACTCAGAGCCCTCACCAACAAGACCAGCAGCTATTGCCATGCGATATGATGCAAGAGGACCCTCAATAAGAGGCCGACCGTAAGCTTCAAAATATGCTTTACAAATTGCCATACCCTTCATCTTTGACTCTCTCCTCTATTTGATCTATATTGCGTAGAACACGCTCATATAGCGCCGTTTTTCCAAAATCTCGCTCAATAAGCGCAAGGGCCTTGCGATAATACATTTTCGCTTGATGATAAGCCCCCTTCAAATAATACACCTCACCAAGGCCAGCATAAGCCGTAGAAAAATGTACATCCCGACCACCATCATCTTCATAAATGCGACAAGCAGACAAAAAACTTTCCTCAGCCAACGTAAGCTTACCCTGCTTTACCTGCAACGCACCCAAATTAATATATGTTGTAGCAAGCTCAGATCGGCAAGCCTCCACACCACCAATGATTTTCAACGCATTTTCGAGCGCTTTTTCAGCCGACTCATACAAGCCCATCGCTCTGTAAGCCATGCTAATATTGTTGCACAACGCCGCCATGCGATAATCACCATCCATGTGACGACGCTCCAAAATTGCCTTCGCCTCAAGAAAATACTTCAAAGCCTCCTCGTATGAATCGTCATATATGTATACATCACCAGCATTGATGAGTGTTGTCGCATAATGCTCCGAATCCTTTAGCCCCATATTGGTCAATTTAAAAAGGGCCTCTTGATATAAGCTCTTAGCCTCCTCCAAAGCACCGATAACGCGATAATAGCCGCCTAACTCGTTTGCAATTGCAATAACGCCTTCATCATCACCCACCGCACGAGCTCGGTTCAATCCATTTTCCAAATAAGTTTGAACAGCGCGTTTATCGTTTTTTTGAAAAAGAGCATCAAGCACCGAAAAAAATTGGTTTAAATCCATTCTTATTTCCATCGTTATTCTCCTTTAATAAAAAGAGAGATTCTCATCGCTAGTTTACCATCAAAATAATCATACACCCATAATTATTTTTTGATATCCCGTCCTTAGCCCTTTTTTTGAACCGGCGAATTTACAATCTAAGTGCAACATAAAAAATGACTCATAGAATTTCTGGTAAAATAAAGTCACTACACCAATCACCAGGAGGTTTTTCTATGAGCCAATATCATCATTTTACTATGTTTGAACGAGAAAAAATATTCTTTTTTTTCGCTCAAAATAAATCAATTCGTTTCATTGCTAAGGAATTAGGTCGTTCTCCTTCTTCTGTTTCAAGAGAACTTAAACGCAATTCTATCAATAATGACTATAGCCCTTCTAAAGCAGAGAAAAAATATAAGAAACGACGAAAAAATGCCATCGTCCCAAGCTGCTTTCCAACCCGGTATTATTTGCTTTTGTATCCAAGAGGTTTCTCGAACAACAATGGTCACCTGAAGAAATTGCAGGTCGGTTGGTTTATGAACAATCTGATATGAAAATTAGCTACAATACAATCTATCGTGCCATTTATTCTGGTATGTTTGATACACCACATGAACGTCGCAGTCATGGCCATCGTGGCGCAATTAGAAAGCTTCGTCATAAAGGAAAAACACGCCATACCAAAGGACAAGAGGAAAGACGGGGCAAAATTAAAATAAGCAATCCCATAGAAGAGCGACCTGAAGAAGCAAACAACAAGAGCAGAATTGGTGATTGGGAAGCTGATTCTGTTATGGGTAAAACAGGTGGTGCATGTTTGGTTACATTAGTGGATCGACGAACACTCTATTTAAAGGTGGAAAAAATTGAAAACAAGGAGTCCGGGCAAGTGAGAGATGCAATGATACATTGCCTTACCGGAGAGCCCTGCTTTACGATTACACCGGATCGAGGGAAAGAATTCTCTAAACATGCTGAAGTTACAGCTGCTCTGAATGACACACCATTTTATTTTCCAAAACCGCACCAACCCTGGAAACGTGGTCGAAATGAAAATACTAACGGCTTATTACGTGAGTACTTTCCAAAAGGTTGCGATTTAAACAAGGTTAGTCATACTGAAATTCAACAAATTGTCGATAAGCTAAACAAGCGACCACGAAAGACTTTAGGTTACCGAACTCCATTCGAGTTGTATCATTCTGAGGTGTTGCACTTGACTTGACAATTCGCCCCACAAAAAAACGCCTCGATGACTCGAGACGTTTGTGATCCTGGCAATGACCTATCTTTCCAGCAAAAGAATAGCAAGT